>JAZKZE010000001.1:0-16272 GCA_045612485.1 Victivallales bacterium
TATGATATTTTATACATACTGTCTGTTTATGGAAATCTGACAAAATCACTTTCTTAAAAAACAATTTTCTTCCGATCAAATATGGCGGAAATACCTGTTTTTTGAAAAATTATGGGATATCTGTGGAAATAACCGGAAAAATTCTTCTTTTTCCCGGTATGTGAATTGACTTTTGCAACTTTTGTATTAAATTAATGGAACACAAACCTTACAAAAAGAAAATAACATATTTATCATGGAGGAACTTTCATGCTGAAAAAGAAGAATCTTATTTTCCTCGGTCCTCCGGGGGCAGGTAAAGGAACCCTTTCCGAACCTTTGATGGCTGCGGAAAAACTTGCACACATCTCCACAGGAGACATTCTCCGTGCAGAGATCGCTGCCGGTACTGAACTTGGAAAAAGCGCAAAAGCCATTATGGACAAAGGTCAGCTGGTTCCCGATCAGATCGTTGCAGATATGGTCGCCGCCCGTATTCAGCAGGATGACTGCGCTGAAGGTTTCATCCTTGACGGTTTCCCCCGTACTGTGGCTCAGGCGGAACTTCTTGCAGAATCTTCTGCAAAATGCGGCCGCAACATTGATGCTGTTGTCCTTTTCAATGTTCCCCGTGAGATCCTCATCCAGCGTCTTACCGCCCGTCTTATCTGCCGTCAGTGCAAAGCCAGCTTCAACAAGATTTTTGCAAAGCCTGCTGTGGAAGGCGTTTGCGATCATTGCGGCGGCGAACTCTATCAGAGAAGCGATGACTCTCTGGAAACCGCCCAGAACCGTCTAAAAGTCTATGATGAGCAGACCGCTCCCCTCATTGACTACTACACCAAAAAAGGTATTCTTTTCCCCATCGACGCCTCCCTGCCCAAAGATCAGGGTTATGTTGCTCTCGTAGGGGTTTTGAACAACTGATGAACGATTCTCTCCGGAAAAGGCTCCCTTTTCCGGAGTATTTTTGTTTACGGAAGAATTTCCGGAAAGTCAGAAACATACTTATTTCAGGAAAAAATCCATGGCACGCAATTATGTAATCCACACGGAAGATGAGATCAGAAGGATCAGAGTGGCAGCTTCCATGACTGCACAGGCACGGGAAAAGATCGCCGCTGCGGTTTGTCCCGGAATGACAACTGCCGACCTTAATGATATTGCAGGTGAGATCATCCGTTCAATGGGCGGAACTCCCGCATTTCTCAATTACTGCGGTTATCCGGGCAATATCTGTATCTCCGTAAATGATGAAGTCGTCCACGGTATCGGCAGCAGATCCAAATTTATCCTTGAAGGGGATATTGTTTCCGTTGACGTCGGGGTGGCTTTTGACGGTGCTGTGGGGGACAGTGCAAAAACCGTTTTTGCGGGGAAAGGTCCCGTTCCTGAAAATATACAGAGACTTCTTACAGAAACAGAAAGAAGTCTGGAAGCAGGCATACAGGCGGCACGCAAAGGCGGCTGCGTAAGAGATATTTCCGCAGCAGTGGAAAAAGTAGCCAATGCGGCAAAACTGGGGATCGTCAGAGAATATGTAGGGCACGGTTCCGGGATCAGACTGCATGAACCGCCGGATGTGCCGAATTTTGCCATGCTGCGTAAAGGCCCGGAATTACAGCCGGGTATGGTGCTTTGTATTGAACCCATGTTGAACTTGGGAACTCATAAAGTATATGTGGAACCGGACGGCTGGACAGTCCGCACCAGGGATGGTGCTCCATCCGCCCATTTTGAACACATGATCCTTATAACAGAAAACGGTACGGAGGTATTGACTCGTGTCTAAAGATCTAATCAAGGTCGACGGAATCGTCCGGGAGCTTCTCCCGAACACAATGTTCAGAGTAGAACTGCCCAACAAACACAACGTGCTTGCCCACATCAGCGGCAAGATGCGTCTCAACTTCATCAGGATCCTTCCCGGTGATACAGTAACATTGGAGATCTCTCCCTACGATCTCACAAAAGGCAGAATCATTTTCCGTCAGAAATGATTTATTCTTCGCAAACTTTTTTGCTGTAGATTCCTCCGTACAGAATTTTTCTGTACGGTCTTTCTTTATTTATTTTACAGCAGAAAACAAATTTTTCGTGCGGGAAAAAAGTTATGGAAAACACTGTTGAAAATACAGGAAAAGAAATTCTTCTGCAAGTGGAAGGGTTAAAGAAATCCTATTCAGGGGTCCCCGTTCTCCATGGAATAGATCTTGCATTGCCGCAAGGTGCGGTCATGGGACTGATCGGCGAAAACGGGGCGGGAAAATCCACACTGATAAAATGTCTGAACGGTGTAACTGCTCCGGATTGCGGCAAGATCCTTTTTGACGGTATCCCCTACTCTTCCATGACCATAGAAAAAGCCCTCTCTCTGGGGATCGTCACCATTCCCCAGGAATTCAATCTTGCCAATCATCTTCCGGTAAAAGACAATATTTTCATGGGCTGTGAACTGAAAAAGGCAGGATTATTCCTTGATCATAAAACCATGCGGGAGAAAACAAAAGAGCTTCTTGCCCGTCTGGGCTGTGATTCCATTGATCCGGATGCGGAAACCGGCACCCTGAATGTGGCGCAGAAACAGCTTGTGGAAATCGCCAGAGGTCTCAACCGCCAATGCCGTCTTTTTATCATGGATGAGCCTACAACCGTCCTGAACACAAAGGAGACGGAAGATCTTTTCCGGATCATTTCCGGCATGAAAAAACAGGGGATCTCGGTCATATATGTCTCCCACAAACTCCATGAAATTTCTGAAATATGCGATATTTTCACCGTTCTGCGGGACGGGGAATATATCACCACAGAAAATGTAAAAGATTCCAGTACAAAAGAGATGGCAAATCTTATGGTGGGCAGACAGCTTAAAGATATTTACCCGCCGAAAATAATAAAGGAAAAAGAGCCGGAAGAATACATACTGGAATTGCAGAATGTTTCGGAGGAAACTCTTGTTAAAAATATTGATCTCAAAGTAGCTCCCGGTTCGATTCTCGGCTTTGCCGGGCTGGGAGGAGCCGGAAGAACGGAACTTTTTGAAGGGGTTTTCGGAATAAGGAAGTTCACGGCAGGAAAGATGTTTTTCAAGGGGAAAGAGATCCGGAACAACTCCCCTGCCCTTGCCGTTAAGGAGGGGATCGCTTATCTTCCGGAAGACCGGCAGAAAAGCGGAACAGTGGCGGAATTCCCTCTTTCCTGGAATATTTCCCTTATTTCCCTTATGAAAAAATACTGTAAAGGACCATTCATCCGGAAAAAAGCAGAAGCTCTTGCAGCCGGGGAATATATCAAATCTTTTGCAATAAAGACCCTTTCCAGTGAAACAAAGATCGGGGAATTGAGCGGCGGAAATCAGCAGAAAGCGGTGATCGCCAGAAGTCTGGATACGGCTCCCTCTCTTTTCATATTTGATGAACCCACCAGGGGTATTGACATAAATTCCAGAAGTGAGATCTATTTCTTCATCCGGGAACTTGCCCGGCAGGGGACTGCCTGTATCGTTATATCTTCCGATCTGGAAGAACTTATCGGGTTGTGTCCGGAAATCGCGGTCATGCGGGAGGGGAGAATCGCCGGAATACTGGATACGGAAGAAAAAATCAATGAAAAAGAGATCATGTATCTTGCAACAGGTGTAAAATAAGGAATAAGGTACCGTTTATGGAACAACTTACAGACAAAATCAGAAAAGAGAATATCCGGCGTTTTTTTGCGGAAAACCGTCCGTTTATTGCCTTGATCGTGCTTCTTGCCGTTTGCATGATCTCCAATGAATACTTCCGCAGTCCCCAGAACCTTGTGAATATCACCCGTCAGGTGGCGTGTTCCGGGATCGCGGCATTGGGGATGACCTTTGTCATCATTGCCGGCGGTATCGATCTTTCCGTAGGCTCTCTTCTTGCGGTTGCGGGGGTAGCCGGGGTGATGTGCATGAATCATATTGCCTCTCCCATTGCAGCAGTCATTGCGGCATTTTTCGTTCCTGTATTCATTGGACTTCTGGGAGGGGCGTTCAATGGTTTTCTGGTGACAGCGGGTAAAATCCCCAGTTTCATTGCCACGCTGGGAACTCTTTCCATCTACCGTTCGTTGTCTTTGTACTTTGCCAATGCCGGAACCGTAAGCAGCAATAATGAGATTTTCCGGGAAGCCGGCAACTGCGTCATTTCCGGTATCCCCCTTCCCACATTGGTCTTCATCCTTCTTGCCATACTTTTCGGCATCGTACTCAAACACACCTCCTTCGGGCGTCATGTCTGTGCGGTGGGAAGCAACGTCAGTGCGGCAAAGTATGCGGCAATAAAGATAAAAAGCGTAATTTTTATGACTTATGTGCTTGCCGGTTTCTGTTCCGGGATCGCCGCATTTCTTTTCAGCAGCAGACTCAACTCCATCAGTTCCACCAATGCTGGATTATCCTATGAACTTGACGCCATTGCCGCCGCCATTATCGGCGGAACTGCCATGAGCGGCGGAAAGGGTTCCATCGCGGGAACAGTTGCCGGAGTATTGATCCTGGGGATCATTTCCAATGCTCTTGTGATGTGGAATGCCCCGGTGAATTTACAGGGGTTGGTAAAAGGGGCAGTGATCATTATTGCCGTACTCATCCAGACCCGCAGAACCGGAAACTGAAAAAAACTTTATATTATTCTGCCGTACCGTTTCATTTCCGGCAGAAAAATCATTCCAACGCAGGAGGAAATATGCTGTACGGAAAAACGATAGAGGAGATCCGCAATCTGATCCGGCAGGCATCCGGCAGGGAAAAAGCCTCATTTGCCATACGCAATGCACGGATCTTTCACATGACAGATGGAACCATTGAGGAAGGCGATATCCTTATCTGCGGCAAAAGGATCGCCGGTATCGGCAAATGCTGCCGGGAAATCCCTTCTGAAGAGGAATTTGATGCAAAAGGAATGTACGCCCTTCCGGGCTTTGTTGATGCCCATGTTCATATAGAATCTTCCCTGCTTTCCCCCGGGGAGTATGAAAAATGCGTCCTCAAACACGGCGTGACAACTTCCGTATGTGATCCCCATGAACTTTCCAATGTATCCGGAACTGCCGCATGGGATTATTTTATAAAGGAAGCGGACACAATGGCAATGGATCTTGTCATCCGTTTAAGTTCCTGCGTCCCCGCCACAGATATGGAAACGGCAGGAGCGGAAATCACAGCAGAGGATATTGCCGCCTATCTGGGAAAAGATCACGTTGCGGGCCTTGGGGAAATGATGAATGTTCCGGGAGTCCTTTTTGAAAACGGGGAAGTATTGAAAAAACTTGCAGCCGCAGACCATATCGACGGTCACTCACCTCTTCTTTCCGGCAATTTACTCAATGCCTATCTTGCCGCCGGAGCGGAAAACTGCCATGAATGTACAGGAAAGGAAGAAGCGGAAGAAAAACTTAAAAGAGGGATGAATATTCTGATCCGGGAAGGGTCTGCCGCAAGAAATCTGGATGATCTGCTTCCTGTTATCACGTTGAAAAATTCTCCTTTCCTTGCTTTCTGTACAGATGACCGCAATCCTTCTGATATACGGAAAAGAAGACATATCGACGGTATGATCGCCCGCTGTATCGAAGCGGGACTCGATCCCTTTACCGTTTACCGTATCGCCACTCTTTCTTCCGCCCGTATTTCCGGGCTTTATGACAGAGGTCTCCTTGCTCCGGGAAAAAGGGCGGATATCCTGCTTATTTCCGATCTGGAAAAATGCACAGTCGAACAAACTTTCGTAGCAGGAAAAAAAGTGGATGCTGCTCTTTTTGCCTCCCGGCCGGCAAATCCGGTTCCTTCCGTTTTTTTACAGAGTATCAGAAGGGAAAAGGTCAAAGAAGCGGATTTCCGTATTCCGGCAGATTGGAAAGGTGATGTGATTGAAGTAATACCCCATACGATCATCAGTAGAAAATTTTCTTATCCCCTTCCGGAAAAAAACGGGGAACTTTCCGGGGTTCCGGAAATGGATATACAGAAACTTGCCGTTCTGGAACGGCACGGCAGAAATGGCAATATCGGCAAAGGTTTTGTCCGGGGGTTCGGTATGAGATCCGGAGCCATTGCTTCCAGCGTGGGCCATGACTGTCACAATATCTGCGTAACCGGAACCAATGATGAAGACATGGCTGTTGCTGTCAATTCTCTTATGGAAAAAGGCGGCGGCTTTGCTGTTGCTCAAGGTGGAAAACTTGTAAAAATCCTCCCTCTTCCCATTGGCGGTCTTATGTCGGAACGTCCCTTTGAAGAGGTGGCGGACGACCTGGAAGATCTTATGGAAAAGGTGAAAATAACAGGGTGTCTCCCGGAAGAACCCTTTATGCTTCTTGCTTTTCTTGTTCTTCCAGTGATCCCGGAAATCAAACTTACTGACAAGGGACTTGTGGATGTGGAAAATTTCCGTTTCTACTGAAATATTGTGAGAATCGTATGAGTATGACAGAAAAAGAACCGGCAGAAAAAATCCATATAGTTTCCTCCCATAATGAAGTATTGCTGCCCTGGGCGGAATTCCGCCTGAAGCGGAAAGATCCTGTGCCGCCTTCTGTTCTTGTTCTGGATCACCATACGGATGTGATGCCTTCCTTCCGTGATGAAAATGCTGCAATAGAGAAAGATTGCTGGAAAGATCTTTCTTTTATGGAAGAAACGGTAAAAAAACTCAAACATGATGAGCATTTTCATTTTGCAGTTGTTTCCCATCTTGTAAAAGAGTGCAGGATCTCCGCCTGTGTGAACGGGACTCCCCCCGCCCATGAGGCATTGCAGATACACTGGGACGAAAGATGGGAGGATGAAAACAAAGTCTTTGCGGATCCGGAAAAATACCGTTTTCTTGCGGACAGTGTCCTGGAAAGTGTTTATCTGGAAGCAAGATTCGGCAAAAATCTTCCGGAAGAATTTATTCTGGATATAGATTGCGATTATTTTGCCACCATAAAAAGTCTTACACCAAAAGACAGAAGTTATTTTGATAAGATGGTCTCTTCCGCAAGTCTTATAACGGTTTCTCGGGAAAAAGAGTGGGTACGTCTGCTGCGTTTTCCGGGGGAAGATCTTCTTACTGCGGACAAAATTATTGAAATGCTTTTTCCCTGCCTGAATAAAAAATAAAAGAAAAAGGAGGAAAATTTTATGGATAACAGAGAATCCTTCATAAAGAGTTTTTCCCGGTCTTTCAAAGAAAACAACCTTCTTTACATTCTCATTTTTCTGCTGCTTGCCTACTCCTTATTTCTCCGGCTTTTTCCACTGAACATACGGACTCTGGAATATGATGAGATCTATACCGTTTCCAATTTTGTTCCCCTTTCCATCCAAAAGATCTTTACAGATGTGGCAACCCCCAACAATCACATGCTGCACACCTTTTTTGTCAAACTTTTCCATGCGCCCAATACGGATTTCTTCCAACTGTCCATCCGGCTGTGCTGTGCATTGGCGGGAACCTTTACGCTGCTGCTTTTTCTTCCCTTCAGAAAATATTTCCAAACCCTTTACGGCATTCTTTTTGCCATACTGCTCTTTGCTTTCAATGGAGCGCATATTCACTATTCCCAGACGGCAAGAGGATACTCTCTTCTTACCTTTTTCCTGCTTCTGACCCTTTTTTCCCTCTGGAAATATGAGAAAAGAAGAAAAGAAAATGCCCCGGCAAAAAGCCTCATATTTTATACGGTTCTTTATTTTCTTTCTGCCTGTGCTGCTTCTGTAAGTGTAAGTTCCGGAGTGATCTTTACTTTTGCTGTCTCCTTTTCCTTTCTTCTTTTTTATTTTCCATTTTTAAATTGGAAAAAGGAGTTGAAAAGCCTTCAATTCCTTCTTTACGCCTTTTCGGCAACGGCTCTTTTCATACTCTGCTATTTTCTCCCCAATACAGCCAAATTTGCAAAAGGCAGTCAGGATTTCGGTACAAAATATACTTCATTACCGCAAATCGGCAATTTCTTATATGAGATATTGTATGAGAATGATCTTTTATATCCTCTGCTGCTTGCAGTAATAAGTATTTTCCTTATAAAAACCAACAGGAAAAGAATACTTTTCCTGCTGTTTTCCGCTTTTACCGTCTTACTCTTTACCCTTCTTACCGGAACAGGTCCAGCCAGAGTCTATCTGCCGCTGACAGCTTTTCTTCTTCCTGCGGCGGCTCTCGGAATGGAAAATATTCTTCTCTTTCTCAAGGAAAAACATACCGGCAATGCAAAGAAAAAAGGAGTGGAGGAAAGCATGATATTACGGGATACAAAGATCCTTTCCTTTCTTATTTTCCTTCTGTTTTTCTTTCCTGTATATTTTTCAGGCAATTCCACATTGGAAAGACTTACGCCCTATGATATGAATATGCTTTATTATGAATTGGAAAATAATCCGTTGCTTGCCGATACCATGCCCGTATTCCACCCCACAGATTCTGTGGCATTGCGTTCGCTGCATGAAAGAGATGCAGCCGGAAAAATTTTGAAAAAACTTTCCTCTGCTTCCTCCCTTCTTTTTACATTTCCATTAAAATCCCTCCCCTTTACAGCAAGGGATAAGGAAACGACTTGCGCCATGTCATTTCCGGAACTGCCTTCTCCTGTCCAAAAAATCTACGCAGGGAAAAAATTTCTTCCCCATGTTCCCTTGCAGCAGGTTACAAAACCCTACCGAAAAAATGAGATCATCTTCCTTTTCGTTTTTCTTACGGAAGAACCCTTTACCCGCTTTATAAATAAAATTCAGAAACTGCAGGAATTTAAATATCTGAATTACCAGCAAAGAGTGGAAACAGATTCCTTCTATGCAGGAATCTTTGCGGCAAAAGCAGAAGAAGTGACCTTATCCCCGGAAGAAATGGTAACTCTGGAAGAGGAAACGCAAGGCAGAGTCCGTTTCAGGATGCTGAAGAAATAAAAAAAAAGGTTTTCCTGTATTTTTCAAAATATCTTTTATTTTCCGGAAAAGGTTGTTTTAAAAGTATTCCCCAAACTGTTTTCCGCCACAAAATATGCAAAACAATTTTATACTAATTGTATTTAAGTAATTGTATTATAATATATTACAATTTGCTTACCTTTTCAAGTATCCATTAAAAAATTTTCCAAAAATATACTTTTTTCCTTCTGTTGAAATTTGAAAATACCATTGTAAATTTATTTTTACATCCGCTATTTTCATTTTCAATCAAATCAAAAAAAGGGGGAAAAATGGAAAACAACAAAACAGAAAAGAAACTTGGTGTCATTCCGCTGGCGGCTCTTGTGGTAAGTGCCATGATCGGCGGTGGGATCTTCAGTCTGCCGCAGAATATGGCTCAGTCGTCCGCACTGCTGGCAGTTGTCCTCGCCTGGGTAGTGACAGGTATCGGCATGTTTTTTCTTGCCAACACCTTCCGGATCCTTGCAGAAGCCAAACCGGACGCTACAACAGGGATCTATGCTTATGCAAGACTGGGATTCGGTAAATTTGCCGGTTTCCAGATGGCATGGAGTTACTGGCTGTGCAATATTTTCGGCAATGTAGGGTATGCCGTTCTTCTCATGGATGCCTTTGATTACTTTTTCCCGGGTAAGTTCACAGGCGGGAACAATCTTCTTTCCATTGTGTGCGGTTCCCTTGTGATCTGGCTGATGAATTATATCGTCCTCAAAGGCGTTCATCAGGCAGCATTTCTCAACGTTCTGGGGACGATCGCCAAACTTGTCCCCATCTTCCTTTTCATCCTCATTCTGCTTTTCGTGTTCCAGTGGAATACCTTCACAATAGATATAACAGGTCATGAAGTGGATGTGGCAAAAGGTCTGAAGAATCTGGGTTCCATTACGGGACAGCTGAAAGCCACCATGCTGGTAACATTGTGGGCATTTATCGGGATCGAGGGAGCAGTCGTCATTTCCGACAAGGCAAAAGATCAGAAAAGTGTAGGAAAAGCCACCCTTCTGGGTTTTATGGGCTGTCTTACCATTTACGCTCTTCTTTCCATTCTTCCCTTCGGCAGGATGACTCAGGGGGAACTTGCCCGCCTTGCCAATCCTTCCACAGCTCCCATTCTGCAAAGCATTGTCGGTCACTGGGGCGGAACCATTATGAATCTGGGGGTCATCATAGCCCTCCTCACCAGCTGGCTTGCCTTTACCATCATGATCGCCCAGATCCCCTATGCAGCGGCTCTGGACGGCACGTTCCCGAAATTCTTTGCAAGAGAAAATACCAATAACGTACCCAATACATCCCTTATCACCACAAGTATTCTCATGCAGCTTGCCATGATCCTTGTCTATTTTGCCAACAATGCCTGGAATACCATGCTTTCTGTTACGGGAGTAATGATCCTTCCGCCTTATCTGGCCTGTACCCTTTATTTGTGGAAGATCTGTCTGAAAAGGGAATATCCGCAGAATATCAGTGTAAAACTCCCCTTTGCCTGCATCTGCGGAGCGGCGGGAACATTCTATGCAATCTGGATGATCTATGCCGCAGGCTTGCAATACCTTCTTATGGCATTTGTCTTTCTGGCCCTGGGTATTCCTGTATATATTGCGGCAAGAAGGGAAAACAGCAGAGAATGTTCCTCTCCGGCACATCCGCAGCAACAGGAAAAATGTTGCTGCATGAATAAAAGTTTTACCGGAACAGAATTTATCTTCATGCTCCTGATTCTTCTTTGTGCTGCCATTGCCATTATTGCCTTTGCAACAGGAAAAGTACATATCTGAAAAGTTCATAAATATTTATTATTCTCAACCGGGGGGAACTATCCTCCCGGATTTCCGGAACAATAATAAAAAAAGGGGGAAAAATGAACAGAGAACTGGAAACAAGAAAAGTTTTGCTGCTGGATGATGACCGTAATCTGCATACAGGGGCGGTATCCGGGACATTGAAAAAGATCAGAAAAGCCCTGAAGGAAAAATTCATCCGTACGGAAGAGGTCAAAACATGGCATGACGCCTTTCTTCTTGCGGAAAATGATATGGATACAGATTGTTTTCTCATCCGTATTCCGGAAGATCTTCAGGATAAGGAAAAAGCTCTTTTACTGCACCTTCTGGATAAAATCAGGGAAAAGGATAAATTTGTACCGGTATTTCTTCTTGCCGTCGGGGAGGAGGATCCGGCAAAACTTACTTCCGATATTATGGAAAAAACCGATGAAACCATCTGGCTTTTTGAGGAAAGTGCCGTTTTTATTGCAGGAAGAGTGGAAAGTGCCATACGCAGATACAGGGAAAATCTTCTGCCGCCATTGATGAAAGCCATCTGGAAATATAATGAGGAAAACCATGAATATTCCTGGGCGGCGCCGGGACATCAGGGCGGTACAGGCTTTACCAAAGATCCTGTAGGGAAAAAGTTTTATGATTTCTACGGGGAAAATCTTTTCCGTACAGATACAGGGATCGAACGCAGCAGTATAGGTTCATTACTGGATCATGAAGGGGCATTCGGGGAAAGTGAAAAATACGCGGCAAAGGTTTTCGGAGCCCATTACAGTTTTTCTGCAGTGGTGGGGTCATCCGGCTCCAACAGAACGATCATGCAGTCCGTTCTTTCCACAGGAGATATCGCCCTTTGCGACAGAAACTGCCATAAATCCATTGAACAGGGACTTATTTTAAGCGGTGCAAAGCCTGTTTATATGCTCCCTTCAAGAAACTGTTACGGCATCATCGGTCCCGTCCCGCTGCGGGAAATGAATGAAAAACTCATCCGGGAAAGGATCAGAAAAAGTCCCATTATCGCCGATACCGATAAGAACAATCCAATTTCCTACACCGTTCTCACCAACTGTACCTATGACGGACTTTGCTACAATGCCGTGAAAGCGGAAAACATTCTGGGAAAATTTTCCGACCACATCCATTTTGATGAAGCCTGGTACGCTTATGCAAGATTCAATAAAATGTATGAAGGGCATTTTGCCATGCACGGAGCCCCGGAAGATCATAAAGGTCCCACAGTTTTCGCCACACACTCCACCCATAAGCTGCTCAATGCACTCTCCCAGGCATCCTTTATCCATGTCCGTGAGGGAAGGAAAAAACTGGATCTTTTCCGGTTCAATCAGGCATATATGATGCACGCGACAACCTCTCCATTGTATGCCATAAGTGCATCCAATGATATTTCCACCGCCATGATGGAACGATCGGGAAATATTCTGATCAGGGATGTGATAGCCGAAGCGGTGGATTTCCGTAAAACCACATCCTCCCTCTACCGGGATTTTCACAAACAGGGGTCATGGTTCTTCAAAGTAT
Organism: Victivallales bacterium; assembly: GCA_045612485.1. Classification (GTDB taxonomy): domain Bacteria; phylum Verrucomicrobiota; class Lentisphaeria; order Victivallales; family UBA1829; genus RGIG5327. The sequence continues at coordinate 12,235 of JAZKZE010000001.1, forward strand.
GGAACGCGGAAAAGATCTTTGATCCGGCAAAAGGAAAAAGCGTAGATTTTGCAGATACGGACAGGGAATTGCTTATCAATGACCAGAATGTATGGAAGTTGAAAAAGGATGATCCCTGGCACGGGTTCCATGATCTGGATGACGACTGGGTGATGCTTGATCCCATCAAAGTAAGTATTCTTTCCCCGGGCATGGATGAAAACGGCAATTTCAGCAGTACAGGGATCCCCGCCTCCCTGGTGGCGGCATACCTTTACCGGGAAGGGATCGTCCCCACCCGTACCACAGATTTCCAGCTTATGTTCCTCTTTTCCATGGGGATCACAAAAGGAAAATGGCGGACTCTTGTCAATACGCTTTTAAATTTCAAAAAGGCGTATGACAATGATCTGCCGCTGTATCAGGTCTTGCCGGAACTTTGTGACGCATATCCGGAAAAATATGCAAATATCTCCGTGAAAACTCTTGCAGACAGGATGTATGAATTTATCGTAAAGGAAAATCCGGAATCCCATCTGGATGAAGCATTCCGGACTCTGCCGGAACAGGAATACTGCCCCAGATACTCTTATGAGCATATCGTAAAGGGGAAAGTGGAATTTGTTCCTTCCGATCGTCTTGCAGGAAGAATTGCGGCAAATTCAGTCATCCCCTATCCTCCCGGGATCCCCATGCTGATGTCCGGTGAAAAATTTGAAGGGACAAATGACGCTCCCGGAGCCAGGATCCGTTACCTTACAGCTCTGGAAAAATGGGATGAAGCCTTTCCGGGGTTTGAACATGTTATTGAAGGAGCCGGCAAGAAAAACGGTAAATATTGTGTCCTTTGCATAAAGGAATAAGCGGACAAAGCACCATAAAACAAACAACAAAAAAAATCCTGCACCTTCTTACGGGAAGATGCAGGATTTTTTACAGCAGGAAAAACTTATTTTATTTTGCCTGATAAACCACACGGATGGAGTGGATATTTACGTTATTTCCGCCAAGATAAATATAGCCCATTTCATATGCGGCAACAGGATACTCTATTTTATATTCCTTTGCATCAGCAGTAAGGGCAAAAGGGCCGATGAGAGTTCTTTTTTCATGTCTGAAGGCTGCTTTATTGCCGGGAGCCCGTACGCAAGTACTGAAATAGCCGTTAAGTTTATTGTTTGCAGTACCGGCAATAGCGGAAGCCTTTACCGTAAGAACAAGTTTGCCGGCTTCTTTGGTCTGGATGCAGTAGCCGTAAATCACACCGTCTTTCAGAGCGACCGCACCATTGGCGATCCCGGCAGTTCCGGCAAGGCCCCAGCCTTTCACCCACTCTTTTGTAACCTGATTTCTGTAAGGTTTGCCGGGAGTGACAATGGTAAGAGGTCCTTCAAGAATAACTTTTTCTTTTACAGATGCTTTTACAGGAGCAGCGGCAAAAAGAGAAGCGGCAAAGGCAAACAGTGCCAGGGAGAAAAAAAGTTTTTTCATAATATAAATTCCTTTGTTTTTTGTTTATTTCTGCGGAAAATCCCGCAAAAATGATCTGAAAGTGAAATATAAACCGTCCACAGGATTTTGTCAAGTATTTTTTTCCATCCTTTTTACGGCTTTATGGATTTTCTGCGCAGATTTCTCTCCTTACATATAAGGCGGCAGTTCCGGATCAGCCTGATACGGCTCAAAACACAAACTGTAAAGATCGGCGTTTCTTGCCCGGATCGCCAACTGAACGACTTTCCCTTCCAGGGCTCTTAAATCCGCTCCATGCTTTTTCCACCGTGCCTTCATTGCAAGATCATCCCCTACTTCGGGAAGACTGTCAGCAAAAGTATAACCGGGTATGGGAACTGCGTTTTCATCTCTGAGTTCGGCAGTAAATCCGCCAAAAGCATTTGTGGAAATATTCAGGCAGAGATTGCCGCCTTCAAAGATAAACTGCGGAGTAGTCAATATTCCGCCTTCCGGACCGAAATGCAGGGATACAAAACCATCCATCCGCAGATGATAACGCCGGATACGGGTACAACCATCCCCCCAGCAGCATTCGGGCGAATAGAAAGAAAGTTCATCCGGTGCCCCATATCCGAAACGGGATTTTGTTACAGCCATTCCAATGGCAACTGATCCCGCTCCGTAAAACCAGGAATCCTCCTGCGGCGGGGGCTTGAGCATACTTTCCTGCCAGCCTTTGAAATGAAATCCATCCCGGCTTGCAATCAGCACGGTTTCTGTTGCACAAAGAGCAAAACGCATATGTTTTTTCACCTGGAATTTTCTCAAAGCAAGATTCGGTCTGGAAAATATACGGCTGTTCCAGTTTTCATCCATAACGTGTTTCATCGTATCGATTTCAGCGGGATAAGGCAGATGTCCCCCGGGGGTCATACATTCCTCCACATACCGCATGGGAAATCCCAGCAGGATATGCGGTGCCCGGAAATAGGGACGGATACCATTTGTATATAATTCCTGTCCCTGGGCAAAAAGAGCATCAAATCCCTCATCGAATTTTATCAGCTGCGGATCGGTGAAAGTGACAAAATCTTCTGTCACATGAGTCATTATTGTCCGTTTCCAGCAGCCGCCCGCATCAAAACGTCCCCGGTGGTAAAGGCGGTATTTTCCTGCTTCCGGATCATAAAACGCCTGATTTGCCGAATCGTAATTGCTTTTTTCCCCCAGGGCAAATCTGCCGCTTTTCTGTTTAAAATCAAAACCGTCTGCGGAAACGAAAAGATACATTGCCCCGCCATTGGAAGCATATTCATTGGTAACGATAAGTTTATAACGTTCCTCTTCCGGACATTCCGGATTTGTATCATAGAATGCGGTGGAAACTGCCGGACAGAAATTCATTTCATTGTTTTCAATGAGTGCTGCAGTGGACTCATTATCCAATACCACATTATAACCGCTTGCATGAAGATTGACCTGACAGCGTTTAAAATTTATTCCATCCCTGCTTTCCGCCACACAGAGAACATAATCCGATACATCTTCCGGGCAGTTCTCCGAACCGAGTCTGCCATGGGCACGGTAATAGTAAAGATAGCGTTCACCATCATAAATAATGGAATTATAACATCCTGAATTATTGCTGAATTCATGTGGTTCATCCAGAACAAGGATCACATCATCCGGAATCATTTCATGAACTTTTTTTGTCACATCACCGGTAAGGGAATGAATAAAAAAATCATCCACAAAAAGTTCCCGTTTTCCTCCGAGAAAATAAACTTTTCCGGATCTCATATATTTTCTCCTGTATTGTAAAAATATGATAAAAAGAAGCAATACCGGAAAGATATTGCTTCTGAACGGTTTTATTTACAGGTCATCCTTTTACAAACTCAAGGATGGTATGGAAAGTTTCATGCAGACGCACTTCTTCCACGATCTCGTTGGGAAGGTGGGAAGAACCGGGAAGCCCTCTTCTTCCGCAGCCGAAAAGGATGCAGGGAGTGTGTCCGAATGTAACAACAAGTCCCTGGTCGCTCTGGACGCCGCCGATACTTCCGGCAACTCTTCCTGTTACTTTATGGAAGGCTTTTTTCAGATTGACCACAAGGTCACTATCCTCCGGGATATCTGCCGGTTTCAGGAAGCGGCTCATCCATTCAAAGGTACAGTTGGGGAAAAGTGCTTCAAACTCTTTTTTCAACTCTTCTTCACTGTCGCCGGGGAGCGTATCAAGGAAAATGGAAACAGCGTCCCCCCTTTCAGAGATCCCGTAAAACTGTTTGGCGATCAGGGGGAAAAATTCCGGGCCGAAAGAGGGATGGGCATCCAGTCTTGCTTTGATTCTGTCTTTGAATTCCACCATGGTCTTGCGGATATATTCCTTATCTTTGCCGATCACTCTGCAATAGCCGCCGCCCAGACCTGCCCGCCAGATGGTCTGATTGGAACCGCCATCCAGATAAATGGCTTCATCTGCGGTTATTCCGGTGGCAAAAACAGATACCGTACCATTGCCGCCGCCGCACTCTTCATCCGGGACAGAAGCAATAATCAGTTCCCCCGGGAAATCGCATCCGTCTTCTTTAAGCTGCGCCA
>JAZKZE010000002.1:0-32427 GCA_045612485.1 Victivallales bacterium
CACAAGGAATTGTGAGCGTATGAGCCAGCAGCGAGCACTAAGCCGCGAGAGAATGAGGGCGTTTTTTGCCCGAATGAACGCAGGCGCGTATATATGGAAAAAGAAACTGCCGCATTACGAAAGAGTTTGACTGCACAAAAGGAAAAAGTGAGGGGGTGAGGGGAGAGAAAAAAGTAAAATGCGTTTGGGGCTCTCTCCTGAAGGTTGCACAAAACAGGATAAAGAAATATTTTTGAAAAAATCTGACAAAATCACTTTTTTAAAAGCAGATTTCTTTACGCACATAATTTTGTAAAAATATGCCATTTTTACAAAATTATGGAATAGCTGTGAAAAAATATAAAAGAAATCCAGTTTCCCTTCTTCCGTATGTAAGATAGCGGTATTTTATTTGACTTGCGTTGAGTTTTATGGTATATTACATGAGAAAATAGAGAAAAATATAACGGCAGTCAGAGTGTCTGTCTTGCCAAAAACCGGATAATATGATTTATAAAATATTTTTCCTGCATATTTTCATACACTCCTGCGGCAGTACAAAAAATTGAAGGTTGAAATATGATCACAGCATTGGCTTATACTTTTCTTACAGCATTCTTTTTTGCAACGATTTCAGCAACCATAAGTTTTCTTGCCCGGGACAGAATGTCAAGTTTTCAATTTTTTACCGTAAGCAATCTGCTTGCTTCGGCTATTGCCTGGTGTGTGCTGCCGTCGTGGGATATGGCAGGAAGCGTCCACTGGGGGGCATTGGCACTCTTTGTACTGCTTACGGGGGTGGTGAATACTGCCTCACAGGCTATGTTGGTACTCTCATTGAAACTGGGTCACAATGGACTTTCGGTAGCGATCCGTAATCTTGCAGCAGTACTCTCCATGTTTTTCGCTCTGATTTTTTTGAAAGAAAAGGTATCCATCATCAACCTTTCCGGAGTGGCAGTTATCATCATTTCCCTTGGAATGATCGCCATATTCGGAAAAAAGAATACAGTAAGTCCCGACTTGAAAAAGTGGATACCTGTCATCATCATTGCCCTGCTGCTTTCCGGTACTTACCAGATATTGCTCACAGGTTCCCTGCTGCTGCCGGAAGCCACCCGCAAGGCAGGAGTTCTGACTCCGGCACTCTTTCTCGGATGCGGCATAAGCAATATGCTGATCGCTCTGGGCGAAATATACTTCAAAAAAGTCAAATTCGGAACCAATATTTTCAATTCCCGTACGGTGATCATCACCCTTTGCTGGGCAGTTGCGGCAATCTTGCAGTATTTTGCCCTCTTTCGATCCCTTGATGCCATGAAAAAGTGTGGTATGGCTTCCCTGACCTGGCCATTGCTCATCGGAGTGAATACCACGCTGTTTGCCCTTTTCTGCCGTCTGCGCTGGAAAGAAAAATATCCCCTGGCCACTGTCATCGGTATGATAGGGTGTATCCTGGGTGTGATCCTCACGATCTGGGGGAGAAAGTAAAAAGAACTAATGCAGATAAATTGCTATAGTATGATTTTCTGTTTTTTCAGAAAAATCAATACCGGAACGACATCAATAACAGAGTATTTCTGTTCCTATGTCCTGAAAAACAGTTTTGCAAGTAACAAGCCGCTACCGGCGGCAAGAAGTCCGGTGATGTTTTGCAGAAGAATATTGGCGGCAAATTTTCCATATTGTGCATCAGAAAAAAAACGGATGCTTTCCAATGTATATGTACTGAATGTAGTAAATGCCCCCAGAAAACCGATAAACAATACCGGAAAATATGCCTCATACTGTAAAAAACGGCTCCGGCAAAAAATAAAACAGAAGCCCGCAATAAATGCTCCTGTCATATTGACCGCCAATGTTCCCCAGGGAAAACCCGGAAAATAATGATTGACAAGCCGTACACAGCCATAACGTACAAGAGTTCCGGCAAATCCCGCAAGTCCCATAAAAAATAATAGTCTTACAATATTCATTGCTCTTTGATCCTGCCGTCTTCCATCACCCAGATACGGTCAAATACATCTATGGCACGGTGATCGTGCGTTACCACAAGGACGCCGGTATCGTGTTCGTGAGCGACTTGTTTCAACAGCTCCATAACTTTCCGCCCCATGCGGCTGTCCAGGGCAGCGGTAGGTTCATCAGCAAGCAGAAGTTCCGGAGCATTCGCCAATGCTCTTGCAATCGCCACACGCTGCTGTTGACCGCCGGAAAGTTCCCTGGGCATAAAGTTTTTGCGTTCACTTAAATCAAATTTTGCCAAAAGTTCTTCTGCCCGGAGTTTTGCCATCCTGCCGGATACATCGTTGATTTCCATAGCCAGACGCACATTGTCAACAGCACTTAAAAAGGGCAATAAATTGGCTTTCTGAAACACGAATCCAATATGATTTCTGCGGAAAGCACGGATGTCTGTCTTATATTCATTATCAAAAACAGTTTCATTTCCGATAATGATTTTTCCTCGATCCGGCTGCTGTATCAGCCCCAGACTGGTCAAAAGCGTGGATTTTCCCGCCCCGGAAGGACCTAATAAAGCGGCGATTTCTCCGGCATGCAAAGTCAATGATACATCATTAAGGGCGTGAACTTGTGTGTTGCCTTTGCCGTAAGTTTTGAAGAGATTTTCCGCAGTAAGGGCAATCTTTTTCACGATAACACCTCCCCGGCATTGGTGCGCATTGCCTTGATGATCCCGGCAGCACTCGCCAGAATGGATATACCCATAACGATCCCGAAAAGCAGCCACAGATCACTTGTCACCAGAACCACCCGCCGGGGAAAATGAGGATAGACCCATTGCCCGAAAAAGCGGGCGATCCCGAATGCCAGAACGCCTATGACAAGAGATTGCTGCAAGATCATACCGACGATCACGCTGTTCCTTGCACCGATAAGTTTGAGCATAGCTATGGAGTGAAGTTTATCCAGAGTCAAAGTATAAAGAATGAGCGTCATCACCACCGTGGAAACAGTAATCAGAATCGTGCGGAAAAGCAGAAGCTGTTTACGGGAACGGGCGACAAAACCGCTTAACATGATTTGACGCTGTTCCCGGGAAGTGTAAGCAGTTATATCCGGCAGGGTACGGAGTTTTTCCATGATTTCATCAACGCTGTAAGCGGGATTGACTTTAAGCAGTACGGCACTTATCTGTTGTTCAGGTAATGCGGCGGGACGTATACTTTCGCTTGCAAGCGTTTCGGAGTGATCCACGGAAGTATTGCCGTAAGAAGACCGGTCAAACCGCCGCAGACGGGCGTTGCGTTCATTGCGGATGGCTTCGGCAGGGGTATCAAACTGGATGGCAAGAGCATCATTGAGGGAAACAAAGATCATAGCATCCCCGGAAGGGGAATTCATCCGGTCGGTTATACCCACCACAGTAAAAGTATCTTTGCCAAGCTGAAGTTTTGTCCCCAGAGGAAGTTTTGCAGATTTATCCGCAAGCATTTCATAGTGCGTATTCATTAATGCCCTCCCCTGAATGATGGGCAGCCATGCTCCGTTATCGGGCAATCCCTGAATGGTCAGACGCAGTACTCTTTTCTGAAAATTTCTCTGCACTGTATGGGAAACAAAAGGTTCCGCAGAATCAATCCCCGCAACAGCTCCCAGGCGGTCTTCCATTTTCCGGGGAAGTTTGGATACTTCCGCAAAAGGTCCTTTGGTATTACGCTGTACAACCCAGATATCCGCCCCGGAACGGTCAATAATGAGGGTTGCCTCCTGAATAAGTCCCCTGTAGATGCCGCCCATTCCCATAACCACCATCAAGAGCAGACTGATTCCACCTGTGGTCAGAAGAAATCTGCCGGCATTATGTTTTATATCCCGGAAAGCAAGATTCATCATTGTTTGATTTTCCGATTGGTGTATTGCAAATGTTTCTGCGGCATCATCACGATTTTATCGCCGGCAGTTAAGCCGGAAATAATTTCCACTTTATCCTTGCTGCGGATACCCGTTTTTACCGGCCGCAAGGTGATTTTCCCCTCATTGATGCACAAGACAAAAGGAAAATTATTCTGCCAGGAAATCAGATTGGAGGGAATATTCACACACGTTTTCGGCTCATTGATTTTGATAAAGACTTCCAGCCTTTGCCCCAGAGTCCAGTTGCGGGGCAGTTTTTCCAGAGCGATATCCACTTTAAATTCCCTTGTTTCCCGGTCGGTTTCTTTCCATAAACGGCAGATTTTTCCACGGAAAACCTGCTGAGGCAAGGTTCGGAAGATCACATCTGCGGCAAGACCGTTTCGCAAGTGGGCTATTTGGGTTTCATCCACCCAGACCGATGCCCAGATAGCGGAAGTATCCACAATATCCATAATGGAAACCCCCGGATTGACAACTGCTCCCTGTTCCCGGTTCCGGCGGAGGATCAGGGCATCAAAAGGAGCGTTCATGCGTGTTTCAGATAATTTTGTCTTGTAATAGGCGATTTGCGCCTGATGTTTGATAAGGGTGGATTCTGCTTCGACACGTCGTTTTTCCGCCTGCTCTAAATCGGCGGCGGCAACGAGCATATTCTGACGGTTTTTATCGTAAGTGGAACGGGATTCGGCGTTACTGGATAAAAGTTTTTCACTGCGTTTGAACATGGCATCGGCATATTCCAGATTGGCTTTTGCCGAACGGATCTCCGCATTGATCCGCTGTAAAGACGCCTGCGCCACAGAGTATTCTGCTTCCGCTACTTTCATCTGCTGAATAATGTCATCTGCATCCATTTCGGCAAGAAAAGTTCCTTTTTTGACCGTATCACCCTGATCGGCATAAAGTTTTTTGATCACTCCGGTTTCCCGGGAACTTATGGAAAGCCGTGTCTTGCCTTCCAGGGTGCCTGTACCGGAAACAGTCTGTTGGATGGGAGAAGACTTCACCTCAAAAACAGGAACTTTCACCGGAGCAAGTTTCCAGAAATAAAAAGCGATTGCAGCGATAAAAAGAATGATTGCCGCTTTAATAATTGTTTTGGTATGACGTTTCATTTCCATCCTCTTCCTGATGACGTATAAAGTAGAAAGATAACAATGTAATATACAACAGAAAAATTTTTTAGCAAGAAAGTAAAGATATATTTTGAATTTTAAATACGGATTCATATTCGTAAAATCTTTATCCTTTTTTGTTCAGACAGACGTTTTACGCTTTTATTGCAGAAAATATCATAAAAAGAAAGTTTAATATCACCATACGCAACTTTTTATTGATTTTTTACTTGCAATGATACACGCAAAGGATATAGTATTTTTGTCAGAAAAGTAAATATTCACAAAATAAATATTTCAGAAAGGAGAAAAATTTTATGAAAGCAGGATTCTTTGAAACGGATATAACGCCCCCTCTGGGAGCAGACAGACCAGCGTGCGGAAGAAAACTTAAACTGGAAGCCTATTCCGATCCCTTGAAAATCAGGGTCCTTATGTTGGAAAGTGAAGATGGAACAAAGGCTGCCATTGCCGGAATCGATAATATTTCCACCGGTGTGAAATTCCGGCAGAAAGTGGAAGAACAACTTCCCGGCATCAATCTTATTGCCAGTGCCTCCCATACCCATTACGGAGGGAATCTGCGGGATGACTTCCCCGGGATCGAAACCGCCCCTCCGGAAATCAGGAATATCGTTATTGATCAAAGCGTCTATTTTGATAAAGACTATTATGAATACTGCATACGGCAGTTTGTTACTGCGGTAAAACTTGCAGAAAGCCGTATGGAGGAAGCGGAATTTTCCTTTGGCAGCGGAAAACTGGAAAATCTGATCTTCAACCGCCGTATCCGAATGAAGAACGGTGACTGTATGACCCATCCGGGCAAAGGCAATCCGGACAGCATAGGGTATGCCGGACCTGTGGATGAATCTGTGGGGGTCGTCGGTGTATGGAAAAAAGGGACAGATGAAATGCTGGGCTTTATTCTGAATTTCTCCTGTCACTCCTGTATTAATCTTACAGGTATCACTTCCGACTTCCCCGGAATAGCCATTGAAACTGTAAGAAGCGTGTACGGAAAAGAAATAGGGGCAGTTTACCTTAACGGTGCCTCCGGCGATGTGACGCAGATTGACAATATGAGTCTCAAAAGAGATACAGGCAAACCTGTTGCCATCAAAGTCGGCAGAGCGTTGGGCGGGGAAGCCATCAAACTTCTGGCAAAAGCGGATAAAGGGGAAGTAAAGACATTACGTGTCATCAATAACTGTGTAAAAGTAAAACACCGCATCCCCGATCCGGAATTTCTCCCCATGGCGTATGAAATGATCAAGAATTATGATCCAGCCAACAACAGTCATCATATTGCGAAAACCTATGTCATGAGCGATATTGCGGCAAAATATAATCCTGATCCTGTTGCCTCTGTACAGACTTTGCAGCTCGGGCCTCTGGTCATTGGCAGCACCCCCGGCGAGATCTTTGCACAATATGCACTGGATTACAAAAAAGATTCTCCTTTCCCCTTCACATGGTTTTCCCAGCTTGCAACAAGAATGCTTGGATATGTTCCCACTCCGGAATGTTTCGACCTTGCCAACGGTGGATATGAAGCGGAAACGGCTTTCTACGGAGCGGATACCGGAACTCTCATGCTTGATGAACTTCTCCGCCAGAGAGCAACTCTTACCCCGGAAGAAGCACCGCAAGGGGAGATGGTGAAGCCTTCCAATGCCGTCTGGGGATATAACTTCAATAAAAAGAAAAACTGATACGGACAGGTAAAAAGATGAAAGCAGGATTTTTTGAAACAGATATAACGCCCCCTCTGGGAACCGACAGACCCGCATGTGCAAGAAAACTCAAGACAGAAGCATACAGCGATCCTTTGAAAGTACGGGCTTGTGTTCTGGAAAGCGATGACGGGAAAAAAGCCGCCATCATTGGAATAGATACCACCGATACCGGAGAGGAATTCCGCCGGAAAATCGATGAATTTTTCCCGGATATGGAGATCATTTTCAGTGCCTCCCATACCCATTATTCCGGGTGTCTGCGGGATAAATTCCCCGGGATTGAAACAGCCGATGAAATGATAAGAAGTATCGTTATAGATCACAGTGTGGCTCACGATCCGGCTTATTATGCGTATGGTTTGCGTCAAACATTTACCGCCGTTAAAGAAGCGGAAAAACGTATGGTGGAAGCGGATTTCTCCTTCGGTACAGGAAAAGTGGAAAATCTGATCTTCAACCGCCGTATCAAAATGAAAAACGGCGATTGTATGACCCACCCCGGCAAAGGCAATCCGGACAGTATCACCTATGCCGGGCCCGTGGATGAAGATACGGGAGTAATGGGCGTCTGGAAAAAAGGAACAGAGGAACTGCTTGGATTCGTGTTCAATTTCTCCTGCCACGCCTGCATCAATCTAACAGGGATAACCTCCGACTATCCGGGGGTGGCAATCGAAACGGTAAGAAAAGTGTATGGAAAAGATTGCGGAGCAGTCTTCCTTTCCGGAGCCTCCGGGGATGTGACCCAGATCGACAATATGAGTCTTAAAAAAGATATGGGCAAACCTGCCGCAATCAAACTTGGCAGAGCCATTGGCGGGGAGATCGTCAAGGTGCTTGCCACTGCCGACAGAGGGGAAGTAAAAACATTGAAAGGCACAAGGGAAAGCATCAAAGTAAACTTCCGTCTGCCCCATCCGGAATTCCTGCCGGAAGCCTATGAGATGATGAAAAATTTTGATGTAAAAAATAATACCCATCATATTGCCAAATATTATGTCATAGAAGACCAGCTCGCCCAAAAGAATCCCGACAGAAAAATCGTTTTGCAAACTTTGCAGATCGGTCCTCTTGTCATCGGCAGCAGTCCCGGGGAGATCTTTACACAGTACGGTCTGGATTACAAAAAGAGTTCCCCCTTCCCCTTCACATGGTACTCCTCCCTTTCCAGTGGATTTCTGGGGTATGTGCCTACTCCCGACTGCTTCGATCTTGCCAGCGGCGGATATGAAGCGGAAACGGCGTTTTTCGGTCCGGAAACAGGAACAAATATCGTTGCAAGCCTTGTAAAACAGCTGGAAGATTTTGTGCCGGAAGATGTGCCGCAGGGGGAAATGGTGAAACCTTCCAATGCGGTCTGGGGATACAATTTCAACAAAAAGAAAAAGTGATCTTTCCTGATAAGGAGAATGGAGCAGTACATCATGCCGATGGATTTCAGTTATTATTACGATTTTGCCAATGAATCGAAAATAAAAGAGTGGAAAAAAAGTTTTCTTCCCAACAGTACAGATATGCTCTGGGAAGGGATAGTTACCCTGCCGGGGGAAAAGGAGATCTCTTATCCTTATGTGGCACTCTGGCCGGATCATTTGACCATTCATGAGATCAACGGCAGAAAAGCAGGAGATGTATCCCGTTCCCTTTATATCGGCAACCGTCAAGGAAGAAAAGCTTTGTCTCTTCTTCTCTCCGGCGGGGAAAATACAGTAAAAGTTGTTTTGAGTATTCCCGCGAACCGGGAAGAGGATCTCTATGGGGAATATACCTTTGAAATGGGATTTGTCCCTGATTTTGCCCAAGAGGAAAAAACCCTTCCATATCAGGCAAAGGTTCCTGCTGCTGAACCCCTTACCGTAAAAAAAGCCACATGGAAAGAGGATCTTTCCGGTACCCCCGGGGCAGGCAGAATGATGACGCCGGGAAGATTCGGTTTTGCCAAAGGCGACGGACTTCTGGATTACGGAATAAGTTCCTTCGGTCTTGTGGACAAGATGTATTTATGCGGACACCCCAAACACCCTGCCCCCTACCGCTGGGGATATTGTGTTCTTCCGGGTGAGGAAAAGGCGCACTATTCTTCAGATGACTTGAAAAAATATGGCGATGAGATCAAAATAAATCAGCTTTCCGCCTCCTGGAGATCCCAGGATGTACTTCTGGAATATTCTCTGGGTTCTCCGGGCTTATATGTAACAAGTGCCGCCAAAGATATGAGATTATCCCAGCTGGAATTTGCCGGAAGTCCCCAATATGTCATGACTTCCGGTTCCGTTACGGATCTGGCAAGTTTCGATCCTTCCACCATGAAAGAAAATTTCCTTCTGCTTTTCGGCGCAAGGGAATATGTGGAAGTCCCCATCCTTGTCCTTCTGGATAAAAAGCCGGAAAAACTGGAATTTACTTATAAAGGCAACCGTGTAAGTTCCATTACATTTAAAGGCTGTCATCAGATGATCACTTCCACCCCCTTCGGCCTGGAAGTCCTTGATCCTGCAACGCCTTCCGATACAGGATTCCTCAAAGAAGCTCTTGCAAGAGCAAAATTCTGGAGCAGGGCACTTCTTGCATTCCCGTATGAGTGTACCGATTATTTCCATATTGATGAGGAAAATCAGCTCTGCCGTATCACCCAGAAATTTACTCATAAAATTTTCTGCGACAAGTGGAACACAGTCCCCCTGAAACTTGCCCCCTACCCACCGGCGGCAGTTTTAAGCGGCAGAGGAGAATTCGATCCTGCGGCAAGGGATTTGAAATTCCCCACGAAATACGGCGATTTCCTTGCCGTGGAGGGGGAATACTCTTCCTATACCATCCCCCTCATGCCTGATGAGATCCGTTTTGTACCGGAAACAGAAGGCGGAAAAGCGGCGGAAAGACTGCAAAATGAATTAAAGGAATTTTTTGACTTCCAGAATCATTTTCCGGATAATTTCCGTTCCTATGCCTATATCGGTTCTTCTCTGGAAAGATGGGGTTTTGCGGCAATGCTCCCATACTTCATGCCGGAGGAATACAGGGCACTTCTTGCGGAAAAAGCCGGAAAAAGTCTTGTAAACACCTGCGATCCGGATAGTTCCTACACCTGTCTTCTTACAGAACACCCCTACTTGTATAAAATGGAAGGTCATCCCTATCAGAGGATCATTGATTACTACTACGGTCCCCGGATGCTGCGTAAAGAAATGAAAAATTTCTACCACAGAAAAGAACCCTTTACCGGTGTGGAATATGTGATATGCTATCTCAATGTAGGCTGGGTGCGGCAGAACAGGAACTATACAGATAAGGATATAAGCAATAATCCCATGCCTTATTTTGAAAATGACTGGGGACTGGGAATCTCTTTCTATACTCTTTACACCTGCGCCCTTGCTTCCGGGGATTTCAGTCAGATCCGGAAACACTGGAAGAGTCTGAAAAAGATGTATGAATATCTGGATCTTTATCACGACTGGGCGTGTTTGAGTGCAGGCTACTCTGAACGGGGGACAGTATGGTGTGAAGGAGCCAACTATGGAGCCTATTCCGCCTTCCCCCGTCTGGCAAAAGCCGTGGGGGATGAGGAGGCATATAACTACGGTCAATATCTTGCGGCAAAGGAACTTGCCTTGCGTATGGCTGTTTACCGTTCCTCCCAGAACTATTTCTGCAAATGTTATAAAGTTCCGCCCTTCGGTATCACGAAAGCCTTCCGGGAAGAGGAGGGACCGTTCCTCCAGTTCCAGGGGGTTCCCAATGAACTGGATCATGACCGGTTGAGAGTGGCTCAATTACATACCTATCTTACGGAAGGGGCGTTTCCGGAACTTCTGCGGCATTACCGGATGCTGCTTCCGGAAGAACACCGAGATCTCATGGAACGGTATCTTGCCCAGATGCTGGATCCGGAAAGAAATAAAATCAAATATTTCTGGAGCAGGGAACTTGCCCCCACCATGATCTTACTGGATCTTGCGGATGATCCAACTTATCCCGCAGACAAATTACTGGAAGCGTATGAAAAGGCAGATAAAATGGATTGTCTGATCAGACAGTGCCGGGACATCGGAACATTCTCCACCTTCCATCCGGAAGGGTTGTATCCGGCAATGATCCTGGCTCATCTGGAAGCAAGAAAATCCCCCATTCTTCTGGAACACTGGGAGGATATGCAGATAAAGAAAGCTCTTTACACAAAAGAGGGCAAACTCATTATCCATTACGCAATTACAGGGGAAAATCCTCTTCTTGTCTGCCGTTTGAAAAACGGTGCAGAAGTGAAAAATACCACACTTGCAGCAGAGGAAAAGAAGAATAAACTCTTCTTCCGTCCGGAAATAAAAGAAGATCAGATAGAAATAACATTTCAATAAAGATTTTTATAAAAAAGGAGATCATGTCATGGCAAGAAACATGCACAAATTTGAAGAACTCACCCCATGGGAATTCGATCAGGAAAAAGAACGGGCATCCATTATTTACATTGCAGCCGGTCCCGTGGAATACCATGAAGAGTGCAACGCATTGGGTATCGACCCCTGCAAAGGATATGAATGGTGTCTGAAAGCTGCCGAAATCACCGGCGGGATCGTATTCCCCATGGTTCCTTTTGCTCCTGCCGGGGCAAGACCTTTCTGCGACAAGGAAAAAATGCGGGAACTTATGAAAGACCCTCACTATTCTGAATATACCCAAACCCCCCGTCTTTATCCGGGGGTATTCAGCTGCCGGGAAGTTTGTTATCCCTTGTATATGGAATTATTGGAAACCTTTGCCATTGAACACAAATTCAAACTTTGTGTATTCTTCGGGTCTCACGGACCTGCAGGTCAGATGATCAAAGATATTGTAAAAGATCATACGCAGGGCGACCACTCCAATTATACCGGAGGCTATCAGAAGATCGCAGGAGACTTCCACGGCATGACCGTTATGGCTGTCGGATCTCTGGATTACAATATGGATATTGTAAAAGAAGAGTACGAAAAACTTAAAATCGAACGCATCAATCACGGCGGGATGTGGGAAGCTGCCATCAATTACGCCATCAATCCGGAATATTTCCAGATCGACAAACTGGATGAAACAAAATTCCGTCAGCATTACGGAACATTGGCAGATGAACACTTTGAAGGGTGTTTGCGTCCGGTAAAATCTGAATTCAGAAAACTCACCCCTGAATTTGCAAAAAAGATCTTTGATACCACAACAGAACGCTTTGCCGCTGATGTTCTGGAAAATTATAAAAAAGTTACGCAAAAAGCATAAGGAGATCCTGTCATGGCAAGAAATATGCATAAATTTGAGGAACTCACCCCCTGGGAATTCGATCAGGAAAAAGAAAGAGCTTCCATTATTTACATCGCCGCAGGTCCCGTGGAATACCATGAAGAGTGCAACGCATTGGGCATCGACCCCTGCAAAGGATATGAATGGTGTCTGAAAGCTGCCGAGATCACAGGCGGGATCGTATTCCCCATGGTTCCCTTTGCCCCTGCCGGCGCAAGACCTTTCCGTTCACAGGAAGAGCTGCGGGAACGGTGGAACTGCCCTCATAAAACAGATTATACCCCTACTCCCGGACTTTATCCCGGAGTATTCAGCAGCAGGGAAGTTTGTTACCCACTCTATATGGAATTACTGGAAACCTTTGCCATTGAACACAAATTCAAACTTTGTGTATTCGTCGGTTCCCACGGGCCCGCAGGTCAGATGATCAAAGATATTGTAAAAGATCACACGCAGGGCGACCACTCCAATTATACCGGAGGCTATCAGAAGATCGCAGGAGACTTCCACGGCATGACCGTTATGGCGGTTGGTTCTCTGGATTACAATATGGATATTGTAAAAGAAGAGTACGAAAAACTTAAAATCGAACGCATCAATCACGGCGGGATGTGGGAAGCTGCCATCAATTATGCCATCAATCCGGAATATTTCCAGATCGATAAACTGGATGAGACAAAATATCCCCAGCACTACGGAACATTGGCAGATGAACACTTTGAAGGGTGTCTGCGTCCGGTAAAATCTGAATTCAGAAAACTCACCCCTGAATTTGCAAAAAAGATCTTTGATACCACAACAGAACGCTTTGCCGCCGATGTTCTGGAAAATTATAAAAAAGTTACGCAAAAAGCATAACAAAAAAAGGAGACGATCATGGCAAGAAATATGCACAAATTTGAGGACATAACTCCTATTGAATTCGATCAGGAAAAAGAACGGGCATCCATTATCTATGTGGCGGCAGGGCCTGTGGAATACCATGAAGAGTGCAACGCATTGGGCATCGACCCCTGTAAAGCCTATGACTGGTGTTTGAAAGCTGCGGAAATCACCGGCGGGATCGTCTATCCCATGCTGCCCATTGCCCCCTCCGGAATGTATCCTTCTTCAAGTAAGGAAAAACTTCAGGAAGCTATGAAAAATGTGAAATTCGGCGAATATACCAGAACTCCGCTTGTTTATCCGGGAGTTTTCACCAGCGGGGAACTTTGCAAAGCATTGTATCTGGAACTTCTGGAAACATTTGTTCTGGAACACAAGTTCAAAATGTGCGTCTTTTTCGGTGGGCACGGGCCTGCGGCGGATATGATCAAACATATTGTTGCAGAAGAAAATCCTTCTCTGGAGATCCCGAAAGGACACAAACCTTTCTATGGGGATTTCCGGGGAATGAAAATTATGGCAGTTGGTTCTCTTGACTATAATATCCAGTATGTCATCAAAGCCTATGAAGATATGAAAATTGCCCGTATCGGTCATGGAGGATTGTGGGAAACCGCCATCAACTATGCGGTCAATCCGGAATATTTCCATCCGGAATATCTGGATGAAACCAAATATCCCCAGCACTACGGAGCATTGGCTGAAGAATTTTTTGAAGGATGCGTGCGTCCATACAAAAAAGAGATCGCTAAATTCACTCCGGAATTTGCAAAAGCTCTCTACGATCATACGGTAAAGAATTTTGCCGCCGACGTGAAAGCAAAATACCAGTCCATACTGGACAGTGAAGGGAAATAAGATGAGTTACATTGACCCCAACAATTTCACAGGAAGCGACATTGAAAAAATCAATGCTGCTGTCCTTGCCGCACAGAAAGAAGATGGTGTTGTCCGTATCGGAAGACGGAAAGCGGATGACGGAAGAAATTTCTGGCTGATCGATTCTGCCATCCTTCTTCCGGAAAATACCACACTTATCGTATCAAATACAAAGATCAAACTCTCTGACATTTCCCGGGATAATTTTGTAAGAAGTGCCAACTGTATCGTGGGCAACAAGGAAATTCCTTTTCTGGAAAATATCCATATCATCGGGGAAGGCAATGCCATTTTTGAAGGTGCGGATCACCCCCGTGCCACAGGAGATGGCGGGAAGACTCTTACCATTGGAAGGCTGAACCCCTACCCGCCCACTGTCAACTGGAGTTGCCGCCCCACTTACGGAACGGATGCCGGAAAAGAAGGGGAATGTCAGAAAGGCGATTGGCGGAATATCGGAATACTGCTTGTAAAAGTAAAGGATTTTTCCATCCGCAATATCACAGTACGCAATGCCCATTGCTGGGGGATCAGTCTGGAATACTGCCGCAGCGGCCTTGTGCGGGACATCCAGTTTGAGGAAAAAGAGTATGTGATGATCGACGGTTATCTGGAACGGGGACTCAACCGTGACGGTCTGGATCTGCGGCGGGGATGCCGGGATATTTCCATTGAAAATATTACAGGGTATTCCGGAGATGACCTTATCGCTCTTACAGCCATCGCCCCGGTCAACAGAAACAGGGAACCGGGAATGTACGGCAGTACGGAATTTTACGCTGCACCGGAAGACGTGCGGGAAGATGATGTATTCAATATTTCCATCAACAATGTCCGCGGTCACTCTTCCGGAGGATATTTTGTGGTGCGTTTTCTGAACCAGCGGGGAGTAAGGATGTACAATATCCAGCTGAGCAATGTGCTGGATACTGCCCCGGAAGAACTTTCCGGCTTTGCGGCAGTAAAGATCGGCGATCCTGCGTACGGCGGAGCTGCAGCTCCGGGGGAAACGTTTAATTTCCGTATAAGCGGCATCCAGACCCACGCCTGCCGGGCTGTGCTTTTCGGTGCCCCCCTGCAGGATTCCATGATTTCAGATATACTTTATTACCAGAAGATGAAAAGCAGAAATATCATCGGTTATCACGGATGCAGCGTAAGAAGTTTGAACCGTGTGACTTTCAACAATATTGTCAGTGTGGACAGAACAAAAATGTAAAAGACGGAAACAGAATAAAAATATGCCGGAAAACAGGAAAAAACAGCAAAAAAAATCTGAAATTTTTGTTTTCCGGCATTTCAGGGACTTGAAAAATCATTTTTCATACGGTAAGTTACGCAATAGAAAAGGTCAAAAAAATAAGGAGAAAAAAATGAAAAAAATCCAAAGAAAAAGTAGTTTTACCCTTATTGAATTGCTTGTAGTTATTGCAATTATCGCTATCCTTGCCGGAATGCTTCTTCCCGCATTAAACAATGCAAGGAGAACGGCAATGGGATCTCAATGTCTCAATAATATCCGGCAGTTATATTTACACCTTATCCTTTATTCCGAAAGTTATAAAGAGTGGACATACGGGGATGCGATAAATGAGTACCGCAGTCCCAGCACCCAGCTGCAACGGTATGACTGGGCATTGGCACATCTGGGTTTTCTGCCTCCCTCATATTCCGCAAGCATGAATGCCAGAAAGCTGATGCAGTGTCCCGTTGCCCAGAGATGGTATCCCTGGGAAGACGGCGGCAGGGATAATAATAACAGAACTTGCAATTTTTCCGTCTGCTCATGGCTGGGAGACCCTGTACCCAACAGTTCCTTTAAAGGAAAATGGACATGGTCCGGAGATAAAAATGGCGGATTTTTCAAGCCTTCCACTTCAAAAAATCCCTCCTATCTTCATTTTGCCCATTGCACCCAGAGTTATTCCTCCTCCTATCCTTATGGATGGCATGGCAACGGAAGAAGTCAGAGTACTTTTCTTTTTGTTGCAGGCAATGCAAGACTTTTTGACATTATGAAGGAAAGGAACCCCAATATCGTTTCCATTGACCCCAAAAGCGGAGCATACAAAAATTATAATACGGTAAGAAGTTACCCCTGTAATGATCAGACTAAAAGATAAGAAAACTCCAAGATTGTTTTTCCCGTTTTTTTTTGATTATTTCAGCCTTTCCGGAATAATTTCCTTCTTTCTTGTAAAATACCCGGTATTGCATATTGCAATATTCAGAATCCGGATTAAATTTATCTGATAAAATATATATTCAAATATGAAAGAAGGTCACTTATGCTTAAACAAACATTTTCCACATCTGAAAAAAACTGTATTTCTGTGGAAAAAGATTTTCTCAATGCGGCATCTTTCGGTGCATCCGGTTCCGCCTTTACAACAACAGGCTCAATGAAAAATTCTTCCAATATCCTTACTCTTGAAGAAGAAGGGGATTATAAAGAAGGGGACTTCCTCACCTTTGACGGAGGATTTTTCCATGTTTACGGTTGTGTTGTAAAAGAAAGAGCCCCCTATCTGGCAAAATACCAGAAAGATCTTACAGACGAACTGGAAGCGGAAGGATTGGAAAAATGCCGTTTCCAGCAAACTTTCGTACTGCATTTCCACGGGGACAATACCTTTTCATTCCTTGTTGTGGATCCTCTTTACCAGACTTTTGATAATCCGGAAGCATCTGTAACAAGATTCTGGAAATGGGAAAAAGAGCATCTTCCGGTAAGCGGAGATTGGATCGATCTTACCAATGGCGTAAAGATCCGGTTCCGGGCTATGGACTGGAAGGCGGGAGCAATCATTTCCCTTCATGTTTCCAACCGTCTTACCGCAAAGATCCTGAAAAAAGAGGGTCATATTCTTACTCTTGACAAATGCGCCAATCAGGATATGGAAAAAGGGAGAGTACAGCATTTTGACCAGACTCCTTTACAGAACTGCGTAAATCAGGCGATCAAGGAAAATAAAAATGTATATATTCCTGCCGGTCACTATTTTCTGAGTGAAGGGCTTACCATTAAAGACGCCTCCATAACCATTGCCGGAGCAGGACGGGAACTCACTCTTCTGGACATCAGTCAGGCCCATACCGCCTGTTTCTGGGTGGGCGGAGGAAAAGAGTTTATTCTCAAAGACCTTGCCATTACCGGAAATACCGGATATAATCAGCTGCCCTGCTGCCGTCCCTTTATCACCGATTCCGGTTACGGCTACTGGCCTACTGCCAATCAGCAGATGGAGTGCTACGGAAGTTCCGCCTTCAATCTTGTTGGGACAGAATTTGTCTTATGTGAGAATATTTCCGTTTCCCGTATGTCCTCGGAAGCATTGTATCTCCACGGCAGCGACCGGGGTGGACGTACGCCCTTCATCCAGAAGCCCCATGAAGGGATGGAATCCATCAAACATCAATATACAAAACAGTGTATCTTCCGCAGATGCCGTGTCTTTGACTGCGGTTTCAATGCCTTCAACAACAACGACTTTGCGGAAAATACCGTTATTGAGTTCTGTCATGTGGAAAATGTAGGCAATTTCTGTGAAAATGCCTCCCGCTTCACCAGAGTCATCGGCAATTATGTTTACAATGCCCATACTCTCACCTTCTGTGCTATCCGCAGTCCGGAAGAGTTTACCGGACTCACCCAGGCGATCGTCGCCGACAACATCTTTGAAGGCGGCAGACAGAACCGGGGATTGGGGATCAGCGGGGATGAAGTTATTGTTTCCAACAATACTTTTTCCGGATTCAGCAAGGCGACAGCCGTGGATATCGGCGGAAATAAGATCGTCCTTAATGGAAATATCATCGACTTGACCCGGGACAGTTTCTGTCCGGATCACTGGCGTGATGGCGTACAGATTTCCGGCAGCAATGTTATCGTAAGCAATAATCATATCGGTATGCGTTCCGCAACAGGCAGGGAAAAGACCTGCGGGATCGCCATTACCGAATGTGCAAAAAATCTTCTGATCCATGACAATATGTTCCAATCCCTTTCCTGCGGGATCCGTTCCGGCACAAGAACAGCAAAGCGGGTCTATGAAAATGACCCCACCTCCTCTTCCTGGAACCGTCCCTGGGAGGATCTTGCAGTAAAGATCACAGAAATCTCTCCGGAAGGAAAAATAAAAGGACTTATTCCGGAATATCTCCTTTCCCCTGCAAAACTTTCCGGAAAATGGATCATTGCGGATGATAAAGAAAATGAGATCGAACTTTCCCCCATTACCCTTTCACCTCCTGTAACGGTGGAATTTACGGCGGAAAAAGGCATATTTACTGCGGGAAAATCCTACCGCATCTATCCTGCGGAATTCAACTGGAAACTGCATGACAATATGTTTATGGATTGCGATAAAGATATGGATATATCTCTTCCCGCTGAACGGGGGATCACCATAAGGGATTGAGGAAAAATATTTTCTGACAGAAAACAGAGAAAACAGGCGGTGAATAATTTCCCGCCTGTTTTTCTTTTAACAACACCTTGTTATAAAAAAATCTATTTTTTGTGTTTCTGAAGCCATACCCAGAAATTGGCGGGGGAGGAAAATCCCAGTTCATAGGCGATCTCTTTCTGGGACAACCCTTTTTTCAAAGCACTTTCCACATAATCCAATCTGACTTTATTGATAAAATCCCCGATGGAAGTACCGGTATATTTCCGGAAAGAGTGTGCCAGATAAGATCTGCTGTATCCGGAATACTGTTCCAGATTTTCGTAGGAAGCCTCTCTTGCACAAGTTACAATAATATGATTTTTTACAGACTGGATCACAGAAGAGATCTGTTCCTCCTTCCCGGAAGGCAGGGTATTATGATGCGACCGGGCAAAGGCAAATTCCGCAAGGATACTGTTTATGGGATCCCGCAGATATTCCAGTACTTTTTCGTCATTTTTCTCCTTCTCCTTTTCCAGCATATTTATACGGTTCTGCAAAATCTCCCGGTGGGCGGAAGGCAGGGAAAGGATACTGCCGGACTGAACGAACGTTCCCCCCGGGATAACTTCCATAAGCACTGCATTCAGCAGATTTCCGGAATGGTTGCTGAACCAGATCCATAAATGCAGAAGATCCCGGTCATATTTCTGATAACCGAAAGCATGGGGGACCCAGCTGTCTATGAAAAGACAGCTTCCGGGAGTAAGAAAATATACATTCCCGTTAAGCATGGTACTGCTTTCCCCTTTCAGGACAAAACAAATTTCCCTGCCGCCGTGGGAACTTGACCGGAAAGCACCGGCCTCTTCCCTGCGGCTCACAGGAGAATAAGCGGAAAAAATCTTTTTTACCCCGCCATACAGTATTTTTTCTGTTTCCGGCATAAAACAGCAAAAGCTCCTTTACCATATTTACAGCACGATTTCAATATTGAAAAACTTTATATGAACATGTATAATATACTTCAGAAAGCATGAAAAACAATTTATCCAAATAAAAAAACACAAAAAAAGGAAATGGAAATGAGTAAACTTGCCATTGACGGAGGAAAGAAAGTTTTTGCAAACGGTGTTCAGACTGCCCCGGACTGGCCGCTTAAATATCTGGAAACGGCTGAATTGCTTAAAGAGCTTTATTTACACGGCTCCTGGTCCTTTTATGGACAATATGAACAGGAATTCAATAGTAAGTTTGCTCAATATACCGGAGCAGACTCCTGTCATCTTATGGCAAATGGTACGGTAACTCTGGAAGTGGCACTTCAGGCATTGGGGGTGGGCCCGGGGGATGAAGTCATTGTTCCAGCCGTCACCTGGCTTGCCACAGGGATCGCTCCTTTGTATGTCGGGGCAACTCCTGTCATTGTAGATATTGAAGAAGATACTCTGTGCCTTGATCCGGTAAAGGTGGAGGAAGCCATTACTGAAAAAACAAAGGCGATCATTCCTGTACATCTTTTCGGTTCCATGGCGGATATAGAAAAGATCATGGCGATTGCCAGAAAATATGATATCAAAGTCATAGAAGATTGCGCTCACGCTCACGGAGGTGTCTGGAACGGCAGACACGTTGGAACTCTTGGTGACGCGGGAAGTTTCAGTTTCCAGCAATCCAAGATCATGTCCAGCGGTGAAGGGGGAGCCTGCATCACCATGGATCCTGTTATCGGGGAAAAACTGGGCAGATTATCCCACATAGGTTATCATAAGGGAGCAAAACAGGGGGAAGTTGCCGCACCGCCGCCAATTGGACTTCTCACTCACAATTACCGCATTACGGAATTTCAGGCAGTGATCCTTTTAAGTCAGTTGAAAGAACTGAAAGAAAGTACCGTAATCAAAGACCGCAATGCAAGAAAAGTTGCAGAAAGATTAAATAAGATCCCCGGTTTGCAAATGCAGGCAAGAGGAAGAAAAGCAGACTTGCAAAGTTATTATCAGGTCATTTACAAACTGGATGAAAGTTATCTGAAAGAAGGTTATACCGTTGACAATGTAATTCAGGCATTGAAAGCGGAAGGACTGGGAGCTGGTCATGGTGCCTGGGGCGGGAAAGCCATGTATCAGATGAGTTTATGGAATGTTCCTGAAAAGGATTACCGCCTCCACAGTAAAGAAACAGCAGAAAAGCTCCTTCCCACTCTCATCAATACGGCATCCGGCTTTTTTGCCTGTTGTGATGAGGAAGTGGATATGTACTGCCAATGCTTTGAAAAAGTTATGGAAGCATACAGTAAATAAGTATAAAAATTTTTGAACCGGGATCTCACAGATCCCGGCATAAGGATATTAAAATGAAATTTGGTGTTCAGCTTTACAACTTCCGTACAGCTCTTGCAGAAGATTATAAAGGCGCAATGAAGGAAATCGCAAAAATCGGCTTTGACGGAGTGGAATTTGCCGGCAATATCCCTATGGAGGCAGGGGAACTTGCTGCTTTTCTGAAAGAACTTCATGTGGAGTGCTGCGGAACGATGCTTTCCAGTGAAAAACTCAAAAATCCCGCTGATCCCGTCTGGGAATATGCGGAAAAATTGAATCCCCCCACAGTAAGTATCAGTGCCCACGGGGATTTTGCCGCAAAATGGCAGGAAATTTTATCCCTCTGCCTTTCCATAAGGAAAAATGCAGAAGAAAAAGGTTTTCTCTTTTCCTATCACAATCATATAAAAGAGTTTACACTTGTTGACGGGATTCCTGCCATGTACAGAATCCTGGATGCTCCCGGAGCGGAAAAGATTTTTGTGGAGCCGGATATCTGCTGGCTGCATCAGGCAGGGATCGATCCTTCTTTCTATATCCGTAAATATGCAAAAAGGCTTAAACAGATCCACCTCAAGGATATTTACATAGATCCCGATCCGGAAAAAAGCTGTTTTCCCCCGCTGGGAAAAGGTATTGTGGATATAAAAAGTGCCTTTGCCGCAGCAAAAGAAAGTGATTGTCTCTGGCTGATTTATGAACAGGATAATTCCGCAGATCCTTTCAAAGATGCCGCAGAAAGTCTTGCATTTATGAAAAAACTGTAAAATATTGCAAAAAAATTGCAGGAAAAAGGAGCTGTTGCAAAAGTGCGATAGACTTTTTCCCCTTGTACCGGCTCAAAAGATGAAATCTGTTTGGTAAATGTTCTACGGGAACAGAGTTTCTCAAACATACCTTTTGAGGAATATGCCCTGTAAGGGCAAGAGGGGCTGTTTTGTTTCCATTTCAAAGGGCTTGCCGCCGTACCTGTGTTCCAACGGCTCTTGCAGAATCTACCGCATTTTTGCAACTGCACCTTTCTTTTTTGCTTCATTATCCCGTGAAGCAGGATATTTTTGCTATTGAGTGTTGAAAATAGAATTTTTTATGGTATGTTAGTAGGGGAAAAATATGAAAAAATAACAGAAAGGCTGAAAATGGATCATTTTTCTTATAATTACCGTATTGACCGTATCGAAGCAAAAAGAGTCAGAAGAGTAAATAACGATACCTTCTTTGCCGATTTCGGAAAAGACGCCTACGGAAAACTGGAACTTACTCTGGAATCCGATACAGAAGGCAAAGTTATTGAGATCGCTGTAGGTCAGATGTATGATATGGAGCTTGACCGTTTAAGCAGAAAAGAACTGGGCAGGGTGGTGACAACCGTTTACCCCTTTACCTTGAAAAAGGGAAAACATACCTATACAGCTGAATTCCCCCAATCAAAATTTTACGGTACGGGAATCGTCCCCTCCCCTGTGGGTGAAGTACGCCCCTACCGCTACTGTGAAATAAAAGGATATGAAAAAGAGCTTTCCACAAAGAATTTTGTTCAGCTTGCCCTCTTTGCCTCTTTCAATGACGATGCCGCCTCTTTCCATTGTTCCAATGCCATGCTCAATCAAGTATGGGATCTTTGCAAATATACCATCAAAATGAGCAACGCTTTCGGCTACTACATCGACGGCGAAAGGGAACGCACCCCCTATGAAGGCGACGCCATGATCTCCGCTATGGGGCACTACTGTCTGGATACCGATTATACCATTGCCAAACGCACCATTGACTTTCTCATGGATACCCCCAACTGGCCCATCAACGGTCTTTTCCTTACCGCCAATCTCATCCGGGATTACTATATGTACAGCGGCGATATTGCCCCCATTGAAGAGTGGTACAATAAAGCAAAAAAACGCTGTCAGATCTTCTTTGACTCCGGTCTCCTTGCCGATGCAAAAAAAATCCATGAAAAATACACGGTGGAAGAGATCGCCCGCTATACCGGCTTATCCGACTTTTTAAGTTTCTGGATGCGGGATATCGTGGACTGGCCCGGCCATGAAACCGACGGCTACGATTTCGGGGACTGTTTCTATCAGGGAAATGACGTAAATACTCCCCCCGCCAACCGTACCGGAAGAGAAATAGGCGAAGCCCATTTCGTCGGCAACGCCAATCAGGCATGGTCATTGGATGCCTTTGCAGATATTGCCTGCGCTCTCGGCAAAAAAGAAGAGGAGGAATTTTTCCGCAAACGGGCGGAAGATGTGAGAATATGTCTGCGGGAAACTATGTTTGACGCTGAAACCTCTCTCTATGTGGATACCCCCAACTCCAAACATACCGCCCAGCATACAAGTTTCTGGGCAATTTTCGGCGGTGTGGCAACCATGGATCAGTACCCTGCCCTTATCAGGCACATAAGAAAAAAACGCATGTCATGCAGTGCCTGTGTCTCCTCCAAACTCATCGCCGCCCTCTACATGGCAGGCGACGAAGAACAGCCTTTGCGTCTCATGTGTGACAGCACTTCCAACCGTTCCTGGAGCAATATGATCCGGCTGGGAGCAACCGTCACCATGGAAGCATGGGATCATTACATCCATCAGGGGATGGATCTTGTCCACCCCTTTGCCGCAGCTCCCGCCCACCTTATTCCCAGAGAGATGTTCGGGATCAAACCTCTTGAACCCAAAATGAAACGCTTTTCCCTCATCCCCCGTACAGGATTTCTGGAAGAAGCGGAACTCACCCACCCCACCATCTATGGTCCCATCAAGGTGAAAGTAAGCAAAAAAGACGGGAACGCCGTTATGACGGCAAATATCCCTGCCGGCACAACCGCAGAATGTGATTTCTATGGTAAAAAATGCACCCTTGCCGCAGGAGAACATACCATCACTGCTGATTGTCCTCAATATTAAAAATATTGAATACGGGGAAAAGACAAAAACTTTTTGAAAAAAGTTTATTTTCTTTTCCCCATACCCCATATCTTTTTACGAAAACTTTTAACTTTTTATTTAAGAAGAAAGAGGCAATATGAGCATAAATACACAAAAGATAAATTCTTTTCTGGAACAATTTACTACTTATGTTGCCGCTGTCGGCGGCGGATGTTATATGGGAGCAGTTCTTTCTGCTCTCTTTACTCTTTTTATTACCGGCAAAAAACTGGATAAAGTTCTGCCGGGATATCTTTGTACTCTTATTGCTGTATGTATATTTATTGCGCCCATTATTGTTTTTCTTTTTATTGCGTTCCGGTTTGAGAAAAAATTGAAAAATACGGAAAACTGTCCGCAGGTTCGGAAAAGCAGACTTGGCACATTCTTCCTGCTGGGTACTCCGGCGTTTCTTCTTATCACAGCAGGATTCTTTGCCGCTTTCTCTCTGGAAAATGATCTATTGCTTCTTCCGGGACTTTTTCTCTTCCTTTTTATTCTTTTCTATTCCATTTTCCGTCCCGTGGAATCGGATGTACGAAGAGGAAATATCAAAGCATTTTCTTTTATCTTTGCTTTTGGTCTCTTTTTTATTTCCAGTATCATTCTCGGCAGAACAGGTCAGGAAATTTCCTATACGGGGAATGACATTACCGCAATAAAAAAACTTTCCTCCCGCCAGAAAGAGATCTGTTTCCCCCCCAATGCAACAAAGATCCGCCTGTCCGGAACAACGGGCTCTTTTGAATACAGTTGTCATGTAAAGGAAAAAGATTTTCTTGCCTATATGGCAGCAAGTCCCTTTAAATTCAGGAAGGTCACAGAAAACAAAGGTTTTGATAAAAACCCTGTTCCTTATTATGAATGTATCGACCGCAGAGGAAACGGCGGAGGCTGGACTTTCCGTTATACCGTCCCGGAGGAAAAATTTTTTGGTGCGTATTCTCACCATTAAAAATTCATCTGCGGTTTTTCAGGAGATACTCTCTTGGGGAACAGTGCATATATTTTGTAAAAAGTCTGGAAAAATTCCCCAGATCCGGGAAATTACAAGATAAGGCAACCTCCTTTACCTGATATTTTCCGGAACTTAAAAGTCTGGCACAATAGATGATCTTCTGTTGTAGTAAATACTGATGCAGCGGCAGACTTGTCACTTCTTTAAAAAGCCGCCTGAAATGGATGAGAGAAATATTTTTTTCCCTTGCGATCGCCTCAAAATCATATTCTTCAAAAGGGTTGAGGGCTATTTTCTGTGCCAATGTATTGATGTCATAGACATCTTTTTTTGTTTCCACAGGCAGCGGAGATAAATACTGCTGGATATCCCAGATCATTTTTTCCAGAGTAAAGACCATTCTGTCATGGAAAATTTCTTTATGAGTATGAAAGTCATTGACGATACGCATGAAACCGATCTCCAGTTCCTTTTCAAGATCTTTATTGAGTTCTATATACCCCTGCGGACAATTTTTCATAAATGACTCAATGATCCTTTCCCCCCGTTCCCCGGTAAAATTCACCCAGAGATGATCGTAAAAATCCCCGGTCTCATTGATGAATCGCAAAGGTGTATCCGGCGGTACCCATGCCAATACCGGCCCTTTGAGATGTAATTTTCTGTTTCCATATTCCAGAGTCACACTCCCCCGGCGGATGAATTCAAAAGAAGGGGACGGGTCGGAAACAAATTTTTTCTGGGGGGCAAGCATCAATACCCGGGAGGCATAAATGATCTTTGTGTCTTTATAATAGTCAAGTTTCATTCTTTGTCCTTTTTTTTACTAAAATACCCTGAAAAAGGACAAAAATCAACCAACTTATCAAAAATAATCATTTCTTTTTCTGTAAAAATGTTTATTCCTTACAAGAAATACTATTTTTTATTACTTGTATTTTCTATTCTTTCCAGTATAATTACCAAAGAAACTTTTTCATTCACCAAAATAACACAGGGAGGAAAAAATGAAAAAAGTAGCAGTAATGGGTCTCGGTATGGGAGGAGAATGGGCAAAAGCAGCATTTGAACTGCCCAATTCTGAATTGTGCATGATCTACGATCCCGCTTACGGGAAATATGACAGAATCGATACAAAATGGTATGAAAGCAATAATATCAAACGTGCCATGACTGAGGAGGAGATCTATAATTCCGACGCCGACATCATCGTTGTGGCAAGTCCCGATCAGCTCCATGCGGAACAGTCTGTAAAGGCGTTGAAAGCCGGAAAACACGTTGCATGCGAAAAACCCCTCGCCCTCACAGTGGAAGACTGCAAAAAAATCATTAGAGCAGTGGAAGAAAGCGGCAAGGAATTCATGACAGGTCAGGTCTGCCGTTATGCCCCCTCCTTCCGTCTGATGAAACAGTTTATTGATGAAGGAAGAATCGGTGAGATCGTTGCAGTGGAAGGCTCCTACGCACACGACTACGCCAAAGTGGGCGGCTGGGATGACTGGAGAAAATGCAAGGAAGTAGGCAGATACGGTTTTATCGGCGGCGGCTGCCATGCTCTTGACCTTCTCCGTTTCCTTGCAGGCGATCCCACGGAAGTAACCTGCTACATGAATCAGAAATTCCTGCCTGACTGGTCCAAACCTGATACCGGGGTAGCCATTGCAAAATTCCCCAATAATGTGATCGGAAGAATTTTTGTTTCCATCGGCATCAAAGCCCCCTACACCATGGGTACCATCGTTTACGGTACAAAAGGCTCCTTGCGTTACCGGGATGAAAAATGTGTGGAGATCGCGGAAGAAAGCGTTTACTCCACTACAAAAGAATTGCAGTATGTGAAGATCCCCGCACTGGGAGCAGGTCACCACATCAAGGCGGAACTTGCCGCATTCCTGGATCATCTGGAAAACGGTACCGACTTCCCCAGCGATGTTTACCAGGGTACCAAAACTGTCGCCTTTGCAGAAGCCGCCATCAAGTCCTCCGTCACAGGTATGCCTGAAAAAGTGGATTACAATTTCTGATAAAGGAGTAGAAAATGAAAGCCGGATTTTATACAACAGATATATCCATGCCCATCGGCTGCAATATGTCCGGTTTTGTCCGCTTACTTTCCACAAGGGCTTTTGATTCTCTCAAGATCCGTGCCGCCGTATTTTCCGACGGTACGGTCAAAACCGTCTTTGCTGCAGTGGATTCCTGCTGTCTGGAAGAGGATATCATCCTTGACGCCCTTGAGGAAGTAAAACGTCTTTCCGGACTCACTTTTGACGCTCATATCATTGCCGCAACCCATGTCCATACCAGCGGACACGTCCGTTACGGATGGAAAAAACAGGCGGAAGCATGTAAAAAGATCCTTCCCAAAGAGATCTGTGATCTCATTGATCCCGACTCCCTGCCTGTCCCCAATGAGTATTATTATCATTTCTGCAAAAGTCAGCTTGCCACGGCGATCATGGAAGCATATTACCGTCTGGAAGATGCCAAATTGAGTTTCGGAAAAGGTTATGATGGAGCAAGAGCTTTCAACCGCCGTACAAAAATGAAAAACGGCAGAACCTATACCCACGGCGGAAAGGGCAATCCGGATGTTGTGGATTATGCCGGCCCCATCGACCCGGAAGTCAATGTATTGGGGGCGTGGCGGAAAGATGGCTCTCTTATCGGATGCGTCATCAATTATGCCTGTCACGGTACCTGTATGTGCGGTACTCCCGGCTCTCACGGGGACTGGTTCCAATATACGGATGAAGTCATCAAAAAACTTATGGGGGAAAAAGTAAGCGTAGTAGTTCTCAATGGTGCCAGCGGCGATGTGACACAGGTGGACAACCTCTCTCCCAGACACGATTACGGCGAGAGAGTTGCAAAGGAACTTGGCGGAAGGATCGGGGCGGAAGCCTATAAAGTCCTGCTGGGAGCTTATCCCCGGAAGGATATGACTATGGCGATAGCCCATGATGTTATGGATATTCCCAAACGCCGTCCTTCCAAAGCACACTTTGAGGAAGCGGTGGAACTCCTTAAAAAAGGAGATCCGGAAACCGATGAAGATGCCATGTTTGCCAGAACTACCGTCCTTACGGAAGTCATGTATCAGCTCAATCCTGTTTCCAAACAGGATATTACGGTAATCAAGATCGGGGAAGCGGTCTTCGTTTCCAATCAGAATGAGATCTTTACCCAACTTGGCATGAAAATCAAAAATGGAAGTAAATTCCCCTATACATTTGTCTGCTGCCTTGCCAACGGGGTGAGCGTTTACGTTCCCACGCTTGAAGCATTCGATCCGGAAACAGGCGGCGGCTATGAAACAAGGATCAATCCGGGTCGTCTGGATATCCATGCAGGAGATATGATGGCAGACCGTGCCGTTGAGCTTATCAATACTCTTGCTCCCGACGAACCGGAAAAGGTGGACTGCCCGCCACGGAAACCCTGGAGTTACGGCACAAATCCCCCACAGATCGACTGATAAAAACCAACAGAATATAAAACAAAAAGGAAACAATATCATGAAAGCTGGATTCTGTACAACAGATATTTCTCTTCCCGTCGGTTACAATATTTCCGGCGGTTATGTCCGCAACCTCTCCACAAGGGCATTTGATCCCCTGAAGATCCGTGCCGCTGTCTTCTCTGACGGCAAAATCACCACAGCCATTGCCGCTGTGGATTCCTGCGGGATCGAAAAACAGTTGATCGATGAAGCACTTGAAGAAGTGAAAAAATGTACCGGGATCACCTTTGATTCCTACATCATTTCCGCCACCCATGTGCATACAGGAGGTCACCTCCGCCACGGTCAGGAAGAACAGATCAACGCCTGTAAAGAGTATCTCTCTGATGATATTTATGCTCTTATGGACCCCGAATCCCTGCCCGTCCCGGATTCCCCCTATTATGATTACAGCAGAAGTCAGCTTGCCACAGCTCTTATTGAAGCATATATGAGAATGGAAGAAGCGGATATAAGTACCGGCAAAGGGGAAGATGCTGCAAGAGTATTCAACCGCCGTATCAAAATGAAAAACGGCCGTACCTATACCCATGGCGGAAAAGGCAATCCGGACAAAGTGGATTATGCCGGTCCCATCGACCCGGAAGTCAATGTTCTGGGGGCATGGAGAAAAGACGGCACACTTATCGGCTGTATCATCAATTATGCCTGTCACGGTACCTGTATGTGCGGTACTCCCGGCTCCCACGGGGACTGGTTCCAGTATGCGGATGATGTCATCAAAAAACTTATGGGAGAGAAAGTTGGCGTTGTCATTATGAACGGTGCCTGCGGTGACCTTACCCAGGTGGACAACTTCTCCCCCAGACACGATTTCGGGGAAAGAGTGGCAAAGGAACTTGGCGGAAGGATCGGGGCGGAAGCCTACAAAGTCCTGCTGGGAGCCTATCCCCGTCCGGATATGACCATGGAAGCGGCAACAGCCGATGTCCCCATTGAAAAACGTCATCCCTCCCCCGCCCACTTTGAAGAAGCGGTGGAAAAATTGAGAAAGGGCGATCCCAAAGTGGATGAAGATGCCATGTTTGCCAGAACCACCATCATGGCGGAAGTCATGTATAAAAAAGAACCCGTTTCCATGCAGAATGTAACTGCCATCCGGATCGGGGAAGCGGTCTTCGTTTCCAACCAGAACGAG
The DNA here is from genome assembly GCA_045612485.1 of Victivallales bacterium. Taxonomy (GTDB): domain Bacteria; phylum Verrucomicrobiota; class Lentisphaeria; order Victivallales; family UBA1829; genus RGIG5327. Next base: position 29,018 of record JAZKZE010000002.1, read on the forward strand.
ATCTTTACGGAAATCGGCTTGAAGATGAAAAAGGAAAGCCCCTTCCTTTATACTTTCGTATGTTCTCTTGCCAACGGCCACTGCGTCTATGTCCCCACACTTTCCGCATTCGATATGGAAACAGGCGGCGGCTATGAAACAAGGATCAATCCCGGAAGACTGGATATCCATGCAGGAGATATTCTTGCGGATAAAGGTATTGAATTGATGAGATCCTTTACTCCCGTTGAACCGGAAAAGGTGGATTGCCCGCCACGGAAACCCTGGAGTTACGGCACAAATCCCCCCCAGATCGACTGATTATTAAACCAGGAAAGAAAGGATTTCCTTTCTTTCCTTTTTTATCGTCCAAAGACAAAAAAGGAGATTTTACATGAAAAAACTTTTTTCCATCCCCCTTTTATCCTTTGCTTTTCTTCTGATTTTCCCCCTTGCACTTTCCGGAAAAGATGTTTTTCTTATGAAGAACGGTAAAGCCGTTTCTGCTGTTATTGTAAACAAAAATGCCGTTGAAACGGAAAAACACGCTGCAAAAGAACTTTCTTATTTTCTCGGTAAAATTGCCGGAGGAAAAGGTCCGGAAATCGTAAGCGGTAAAAAGACGACTCTTTATCCCATCACTTTTGTCATCAATAAAAATGACAAAGAAATCAAGGATGACGGTTTCCGTCTTTCCATTACGGAAAAAGGTACCGTCATTTCTGCAAAACATGAAAGAGGACTGATCTACGGAGCATATGAGATCGTCAAACGGTACGGCGGGATCAAATTTCTTGTTCCCGGCGAGGACGGCACATATTTTACAGTAAAGAAGAATATTTCTCTTCCTGTTTCCAATACTGTTTACAATCCCTCCTCCTGTTTCCGTACATTCTTTTTTGAATCCTGCAATACCAATTCCCTGTTGAAAGATACCTGGGACTGGATGCTCCGGAACAATATGTATCCGGAACTTACCCCGGGACAGTTGAGAAGTACCCGTATTGCCGCATTTCTGAAAGGCAGAACCCCTTCTGTACGGGGAACGATCCACGCTTTTTCCGGACTTCTGGGAATGGAAAACGGTTTTTCCAACAAGAAAAAGATGAAAGAAATTGCAACAAAATATCCGGATGCCTTCCCCCTTGTAAACGGCAAACGCAGACCGGATATGCTTGCCAATGCCTCCGGCGGCGACCGTGCCCAACCCTGTACCTCCAATGCCGATACCATCCGCATCATGGGCGACAACCTTGCCGGACTTTATAAGCGTTACGGTCTCAAAGATTTCACCTGTACTCTGGGCAATAATGACGGGACGATCTGGTGCGAATGTGCCTCCTGTGTCGCACTTGACGGAAAAGGAAAATTTTATAATTATCCGGAAAACCGTTACTGGACATTTGTCAATGCTCTTGCAGCAAAGGTATATAAACAATTCCCCGATGCGGATGTGAGAGGGTGGGCTTATCAGAATTTCCATAATCCCCCCACAACTGTAAAACCGGATAAACGCCTTACCGTTCAGCTGGTCTTCAACCGACGCTGTCAGAGACACACTCTCACAGATAAAAACTGCCCCATCAATAAAGTCTTTCTGAAAAACTTTACCGACTGGAGCAAATTCCCCAATAAAAAATTCACCTGGGAACAGTTCAACCATTCCGGGGCAAATTATATGCCTATGGAAAATACTTTTGTGGAAGATCTTTATACCTATTACAAACTTGGTGTAAACGGCTGTATGCTTGTCTGTCAGCCGCCGGACGGAGTCTATAACAAGAAAAGATATGCCAATACCACCGTCCCCTATGTGTGGCAGAATATGTGGCAGACCCTTTATCTTTCCGCGGCAATCATGTGGGATATCAAAACCGACAAAAACGCGCTTCTGGAAAAGATCAATTCTCTCTATTACGGCAAGGCATGGAACAACGGGATGAAAGAATACCGTACTCTGCTGGATCAGGCGGCAAGAAATACTCCCGGCTGTTTCGGTCACGGACTCAACTCTCCTGCCGGACGCTGTCTTGACCACCCCGGAGTACATGATAAACTCCTGAAGGCTCTGGATAAAGCGGAAAAGGCTGCAAAGGATGAGCCCAGAAGTCTTGCCCATGTGAAAATGGACAGAAAATTATTCCAGCTTACCTGGGAAGCCAAACGGAAAGAGTATCTCAATAATTTCCGGGATTTCAATGCCTTCCCCCGCACCGCACCCATTAAAATCGACGGAAAGCTGAATGAAAAAGACTGGAAGAATGCCAATATCATCACCAACTTCCAGACAGGAACAAAAAGAGAGATCCAGCAGACCTTTGCCAGAATCGTTTATGACAAAGATAATCTCTATATTGCCGCCGATCTTATGGAACCGGCCCCGGAAAAAATGGAGGAGACGCCGAAAAATCCGGATCACTTGTGGAGAAGCAATACATTTGAATTCTTCCTTCATCAGCCGGAACTTGGCGGAGAATATCTGCATATATCCTTTGCTCCCGGCGGACAGGGCTATCTCTCCTACCGGGATATTGCCGGCAATATGGTGAGAAAGGGTGTCCTTGCGGATGTGGAATATAAATGCACCATCGGTAAAGACCGCTGGACTGTGGAATGCCGTATTCCTGCAAGTGTTGTGGGAATGAGTTTTACCAAAGGAAGTTCCTGGAAACTCAATATTGGCAGAGGTAGACACGTCAAAGGCGAAAAAGCCCAGTATTCCTCCATTTGCAACGGCAAATTCCAGGGAAGCGGAAGTTTTCAGCCTCTTCTGCTTACCGAAGCAAGAGAAATAACCTCCAACGGGGAAAAAATCGCTTCCTTCTGGAAGAATCCCTCCTTGAATGTAACACAGAAACTTACAAAAAGGTCAAATTGGAGAAAATGGGAAGTCAAAGATGGTCTTGTACCTTCCTCCTGGCATCCCGGCAATTCCAAGCCCGGAAAACTTGCTGTTGTCAAAAAAGCAGGAAGTACAGACTCCTATTTGCAGTTTACCGGAAGTGCAAGTCAATTCTATGGTGACAAATCAGAAGAAAGCGTCCGTTTGCGTATCCGTATCCGGGCTGCCGGAAAAGGCAAAATGAGTCTCGGCATCCCCAGATACAAAGGGAAATACCGTTTCTGCGGTGCGGATGCGAAAATGCTTAAAGGAAAAAATCCGGTCATCCTTACGGAAGATTTTAAAGACTACACGTGGGAATATACCAAACGTCCCGGTGAGTTTTTTGCTCTGACCATTGTCAGTTCCTCTGACGGAGAGATCAAACTGGATGATGCAGTCATTACTCCCGTAAAATAAGAGATATTTTTCCACAGCTGTCCCATAAAATCATGGAAAAAAGAGAAATGTTCGGTTGCCAGGCGAGGCGGTTGCCGCCGAGCGCGCAGTGGATGTGCGAATGAACCGCAGGGCAATCGCCTTGCGGACG
>JAZKZE010000003.1:0-16779 GCA_045612485.1 Victivallales bacterium
TGCCGAGCTGTCTGCGCTGAAAAAATCCAGAAAATTGGATGAAGAAAAGATCGCCGGACTGGAAAAAGAGATACGGAAACTTCAGAGTGATCTTGCTGCAAATATCCGTCAGAGCAATGCTTACGGTTCTATGAATGATTCTTTTGTCAAAAAGATTTCTGAACTGGAAAAGATCATTGCTGTATTGAAGAAAGATAATGCAAAACTTACAGAAGATTACAATACGGCAGCCCGTGAACGCAGTGCTTTTGCCGCAAAAATCAATGCCGGTTTCCCTGAAGCAAAAAAACTGGAGGAGCTTATTGAGCAGAATAAAACTCTTGCTCTTGTTGAAAAACAGTTGAAGACAAAGATTTCCGCAATGGAAAAACGCAATGTTCTCATTGCCGCTGAATTGAAAAAATCTGAAGAAAAAATACTGGAACTCCGGAAAAAATATGCAGATCTTGATGCGCAGAAGAGTGCAGCAGATGCCCGTTTGACAGCATTGACAAGCGAAAAAAATGCTCTTGACAGAAAATTGCAGGCTCTTGAGATCACTTCCAGAAGAGAAAAAGCTGAAGCTGTATTGAAAGAAAAAAATACCGCACAGAAAGAGATCGCCAAACTCAAAGCAGTTGCCGATCAGCATAAAAAAGCACATGATGCGATGGCTGCCGAAGTTAAAAATATGCCCGGACTGCATGCACAGATCCGGACACTTACCCTGGAAAGGGATATGGCACAGAAGGCTCTTGCTGTACTTCAGGCAAAAACAAAATCCGAAGCTGAAAAAAAGAAAATCGAAACAGCACCCGTCACTGCGAATCCGGAAATCATTGCTTTGAATAAAAAACTTAAAGAAGCGGAAAAAAGAATCGCTCTTCTCTCAGAAAATAATGATAAATCTGCAAAAGCAGAAATCATTACTTTGAATAAAAAACTTAAAGAAGCGGAAAAAAGAATCGCTCTTCTTTCAGAAAATAATGATAAATCTGCAAAAACAGAAGTCATTGCTTTGAATGAAAAATTCAAAGAAGCGGAAAAGAAGATTGCCTTTCTTCAGGAAAAAGCCGATAAACTTGCCGCGGCTGAAAAAATGCTTGCCGTTTTAGAAGGGAAATCCAAATCCCAGGATCAGCTTCTGAAAGATATTGCGGCTCTGCGGGAAAGAACAGAAAAGCTCAAGGAGGCGGAAAAACGCATCGCCGAACTGGAAAAAGCGGCCCAGTTGCTTGCTGTAAAAGAAAAGGAACTTACCGTTTCCTATGTAAAAAAGGAAAAACTGGAAGAAGCGGAACTTGCCATTCAGAAATTGCAGAAAGAGATCGCTCAGCTTAAAACGGAAATGGCAAAGAAAACTTCTGTTCAGGAAACAGCAGAAAAAATACAGGATGTGAAAAAGACAGCTTCTGAACTTGCAGCAAAACTTGCCAATTCTGAAGAACTGCGGAAAAATCTGGAAAATGAAAAATTGAAACATCTGGAAAGTTTGCAGAAATATGAAAAAGATACACTTAAAATGATGCGGGATATGGAAAAACTTGTTGCCTTCCGCAATCAGGCAATCCTGGAACGCAGCAAACTGGCAGAAGAACTTAAAAAGATGAAACTTTCCGGTCATGCCGTCGATCAGAAACTGATGGATGCAGAGAAGAATTATCTTAAATTGCAGCAGAAATTTGAAGAAACAAGTAAAAAACATGATATGGAATTAAAGAAAGTTATTGCTGAGCATAATGAAAGTATTGCAGCCTTGAAGAAGGTCAATAACGAGTATCTTGTTGCCATCGGCAATGCGAATATTGCAAAGGAAAAAGCGGAAAAGGAAAATATCCGCCTGAAAGAAGAACTGGAAAAAACAGCAGAGAAAGCAGCTCTGGCATTGAAATACCAGGCGGACAGCCACAAACTTGTTACAGTGGAAAAAGAGTTGCAGAACAGCAGAAAAAATGCCGGGGAGCTTTATGCCCAGCTCACTCTTCTGCGGAAAAATCTGGCAAAACTGGGTAAAGATAATTTGACTTTGCAGGATAAAAGCGAACAGCTGGGCAAGGAATATGTAAAACTTGCCGCGGAAAGAGACCAGCTGAAATTGAAAGCTGCGGAAGCTGTAAGTATGAGAAATCTTGCCGCCATGCGGAAAAATCAGCTGGACAATCTGAACAGAGAACTGAAAGAAAGAGCTGAAAAAGAAAAGAAACTGGAAAGTGAATATGCCAAAGCCCGGCAGGAATTGGCAAGATGGAGATCCGCAGATGATCCTCTTATCACCCGTTTGAGGGAGCTTCTTGGCGGAGTTGCCGGCAAGACAGATGATAAAGATCAGGGAAAACTCAGGGACAGAGTCATAGATGAGTTGATCCTTGAGATCAGTTCTGAACGTAAAAAACAGAGATCCGCTGTTGCAGAAACCATTGTTGCCGCCAATGAAGCATTGCGTCAGAAACGTTTTGCGGATAATGCGGATGATGCAGCAAAAGTGGCAAAACTGGAAGCGGTGCGTGTCCGTTCTGAAATGACGATCCTTAAAAAGGATATAGAAGACGGCAAAGTGGCAACACCTTCTGAGGATTCTTATCTTGCTGCGGAAAAAGCCGGAGATGCGGCGGTTACAGAAGCAATGGTAAAACTGGAAAAAACAATGCTGCCTGTTTCCCCTGTAAAAATCCAGTTGACCAAAGATACCTCCCTTACAGTTGCGGCGATCTCTTCTGCGGTGACCGGGCTGAATGGAGAAAAAGACAAATCCGGGGAAATGGAAAAAGCCGCGGAAGAAAAGAAAGACGGGGAAACAGGTGACAAAACTGTTGCAGAGAAGAAAGATTCCGGCAGAGATACAGAAACCAGGCAGGAGGATAAAAAGAAAGTTTACCATCCGGATGCCGATGTAAAGAAATATGAAAGTGCTATGAAAGCCGGAAAAGAAGCGGAAGAAAAAGGGGATTATTCCATGGCATTGTGGCATTACTGGCAGGCGGCAGATGCCGGAGTCCAGGAGGCTGCCCCCTACATGGCACTGGCAAAACTCAACATCAAGCGTGATGAAAAGCCGGCGGCGGAAAAAGCCTACAGAACGGCTTTGAAATATGGTGCCGACAGAGATGAAGAGCTGGAAAAGATCTTTGAAAAGGAAGCGGAAGAACTTCCCAAAGTCGGAGAAGATTCCAAAGAAGAAAACAAGGATGAAAAGAGTTCAGCAGAGAATAAACAGGAAACAGATAAAATAGAATGATTATTCTCTGTATCAGGTAAAAAATACGGAAGCAAACAACAAAATCATATAAAACAAAGGAATACAAATGAGCATGTTCGGTAATCTCGGCGAAATGGCCGGTCTTATGAAAAAATTCGGTGACATTCAGAAAAATATGAAACAGATGAAGGAAGAATTGCCCCGCATTGAGGTAAGCGGTTCCGACAGTAATAATCTGGTGGAAGTGCGTGTTTCCGGGGATTTCTGTCTCCGTTCCATCCGTATTACCCCTGCTCTTGCAGCATCCGGAGATGCGGAAGTATTGCAGAACACCATCTTTGAAGCCATGAATCAGGCATTGACGCTTGCCAAGATGGAAAGTGCAAAAAAACTTTCTGAAGCCACCGGCGGTATCCCCATTCCCGGCTTGACGGACTGAACATTTGCCGGAGAGAGATGATGCAGGAAAAATATCCTGACGCCTTGAATGAACTTATGGAATTTCTGCGGGGGCTTCCGGGAATCGGCAGACGCAGTGCTGAACGTATGGCTCTTGCTTTTTATTCCTGGGATGAAGAAAAACTTACCGCCTTTGCCCGGAATCTTTCCGAATTGAAAAAGCGGATCTGCAAATGCAGTATTTGCGGCAATATGGCATCCGGGGATGAAGGAAATACTCTTTGCAGTATTTGTTCGTCACCGGTCAGGGACAGAAGTATTCTGTGTGTGGTGGAAGATTCCCCGCAGATCCGCAGCATTGAAACAAGCGGAGTGTTCCGTGGAGTTTATCATGTACTTGGTGGAAGGATCGCTCCGCTTGAAGGCAAGGGAGTGGAATGTATTGATCTGCCGGGATTGGAAAAAAGACTGGATGAAGGGATCATTAAAGAAGTGATCCTTGCATTGAGTCCGGATGTGGAAGGACAGGCAACGTCCGTTTATATTGCCAATGCCTTGAAGGATCGTAATATTTCCATCAGTTCCCCGGCAAGGGGCCTTCCCGCCGGTTCGGATTTAAGTTATGCGGATCCGGCAACGATCGCGGCGGCATTGAGCGGCAGAACAGTTTTCGGTAAATAACAGGATTTTCCGGAAGAAGTACGGGAACGAAAAACGTTAAAAAAATCAGCTTTATACTTGAATTTTTACAGATCTGTGGTCTATTGAATGTGTCCGGAAAAATGATTCATTTCTGTACGGCATATATAGATCGAACCGGAGAAAAAAATATGAAAAAGACTTGTTATGGAGTGATCCTTAAAGTAAAAAATCTACCTTTGTGCAAGGGCTTTTACAAAAATATTCTTTCTCTGGGCGATCCTGCCATTGACAGCAATTTCATGTGTGAATTTCATATTGAGAATGATTTTTCACTTCTGCTGGAAAAGGCGGAATGGGAATTTATGCCGGAAGCGGAGGAAAGCAGAAGTTCCTGGATACTGCATACAGATGACATAAAGGCTTTTCTGGATAACATGAAAAAATACGGTTATGAACCGGAAAATTCTACAGCGGATAAATTCGGGATCCCGCTTTTGAAATGCAGAGATCCGGAAGACAATGTATTTTTTATTACGTCAAAAAACGAACGATGAGGGGGAAAAATGAAGACTATCTGTGATTTTCTGTGTAGTGCATTGAAAAAACATGTCAGAACATTTCTGTTTCTTGTTTCAGTATCTCTTTTTATTTTTTCCTTTTCTGCTTATGGCAAAGAGCCTGTAAAGAAAGTGGAAAAGAAAAACAGTATTGAAGGCCTCAAAGAACTGATTCCGGCAAACTGTGATGTTGTCACCGTTTTTGATTTTGGGGTATTGAAGGGTTCCGCAGGAGCTATTGCGGCATTTACCGAAAGTATCCGCAGCAATCTTATGATATATATGCCGTCAAGTGCCGATCCTTATGATTCTTCTGCTGCGCCCGGAGCTGCAATTTATGCAGGAAATGAAAAAACGGGGTTCGTACTCTTCTCTGTACCTCTCCCGCAGAAAAAATTTATTGATCTTGTACGGAAAAATGCCGGAAAATTTACAGAAACAAAATTAAACGGCAGAACGTTTTATACAGGAACCTTCATGCAGGGGGCGGCAAAAGATACCGGCAAAGGCAGTTTTATCTTCACCTTCATCACGCCGGATATTGTTGCCCTTACGGAAAACAGAAGAAGTTCACGCAATATGCTTATTGCCTCCCTCAATGCCAGAAAAGGGATTTCTCCTTCTATGGAAAAACTGCTTTCCATCAAAAGGAAGGAGGCATTTATTTACGGCGGGATCCACATGAACAGGATAGAAAAACGTGTTGCCCGCTTTTTCCCCGGTTCAGCGGGCTTGAGAGATGCCAGTTTCGATGTATGTCTCACTCCCCGGAAAACTTTGAGTATGGAAATGATCATTGAGGCGGATTCACCGGAAACAGCCCAGAGTCTCGGCATGGTGCTTTCCAGTTATAAAATGCTTCTTGCCGGGCTTCTTCAGAGTGCGGAAGCCAATGCGGCAAGAGAAGCGGGTAAAGCAGTAAAACTTACGCCTCCGGATCAGCTTGTAAATGTGAGAATTGAAAATACCCTTGTGAAACTGGCAATGGATCTTCCGGCGGAGCTTATGCAGACTCTGGGAGCATTTGCCGTGATGACGGGCATGGCGGGGAAATAAAAAAGAACAGGATTTTATTTTTTGTAACTTTTTGCAGAAAGAAGAATATATATGGCATATCAGGTAACGGCGAGAAAATGGCGTCCCATGAGATTTTCCGATATGGTGGGACAGGAACATATTGCACGCACATTGCGTAATGCGATCATTACGGACAGGATCGCTCACGCCTATCTTTTTGTAGGTCCCCGGGGCATCGGGAAAACCACCTCTGCCCGTATTTTTGCCAAAGCATTGAACTGTAAATCCCCCATTGACGGGGAACCCTGCTGCAAATGCGATTCCTGTAAATCCATCGCGGATGAATCCAATGTGGACATCATTGAGATCGACGCCGCCACCCATACCCAGGTGGATAAAGCCCGTGAGATCTGTGAAGATGTACTGCATTTACCGATTTCTTCCAAATACAAGATCTATATCATTGATGAAGTCCACATGCTTTCCAAGAGTGCATGGAATGCTCTTCTCAAGACCATTGAAGAGCCTCCCGCCCATGCAAAATTTATTTTTGCAACAACGGAAGTGAACAAAGTATTACCCACGGTTATTTCCCGCTGTCAGAGATTTGATTTGAAAAGGATCCCGTCCGATCTCATTACAAAACGTCTTGCCTATATTGCCGGAGAGGAAAATATCCGTATCAGTGTTCCTGCCCTCAATGTGATTGCCCGGGCGGCCGATGGCGGTATGCGTGACGCCCAGTCTCTTCTTGACCAGCTGGTCTCCTTTTTCGGGACGGATCCAGCCAATGAGATCACGGAAGAACAGGCACTTTCCCTCTTCGGTATGACAAGTCCCTCGGAAATGGTGGCTCTTATCCGTTCCATTCTGGATGACAACAGAAAAGATGTAGTCCTTTACATTCACCGATTTGCCCAGCAGGGGAAAAATCTGGAATCATTGTATGAAGAAGTTCTGACCTGGATGCGCGGGATCATGCTCACATTGATCCTGCCGGATCCGGAAACCGTTCTGGATGAAAATCCGGAACGGCTTGCCGATTATAGAGTTCTTGCGGAAGGCAGGAAACCCAATATCATCCAGACATTGCTGGAAAAACTTTCCGAATCCGGATATTTATTGCGGGAAGCCATCAATAAACAGGTCTTTATTGAAACAATCATGCTGAAATCCATGCGGGCAGCTCACTCCATTCCCATTGAAAGTCTGATCGTCCGCCTCAATCAGATCCGCAGGACAGGAGAGCTTGCCGGAATTGAAAAAGTTCCTGCTCTTTCTGCGATCCCGGTTTCTGCAGTCCCGGAACGGATGCAGGAAAAGACTCCAGAATCCCCCCTTTCTGCGGAAGAAGAAAAAAAAAATTCTGAAAATACGATCGTAAAAGATGAGGTAAAACAGGAGGAAGTCCCGGCAAAAACCATTCCCGGGGAAACCGTTTCCTCCCCCTCCCCTGTTCAGGAAGAACAAAAGGAAGCAGTTTCCCCTGTTGTAACGGAAGAAGCTCCCTCTGTACAGATCCGGGAAGAAAAAATTGAAGTCAGTCAAGAGGTTCAGAAAATACAGGAACAGAGTATTCCAGAGGAAAAAGCGGAAGAAAAAACAGAAGCTGGATCTTCTGAAAATATAGTGAAACCTACAGAATCCTCACAGAAAGACATCCCTGTAAAAGCAGAAGAATATAAAGAAGAAGCAGCCTCCCCGGCTGAAGAAAAAGTTTCTGAGCAGAAAAAAGATCAGGAGGAAAAGATTTATTTTTCTGCTGAAAATATGGATGCGGAAAAAATATGGGAAGCTCTTTCCATGATCGCAAGAAAGGATCGGAAGATCTCCCTTGCAGAACTCATGCTTCTGGGTGTCCCCCAGAGAGTGGATGGAGCTGAACTTGTTGTTGCCTTCGATCAGGAATACGGGGAAACAGCCCTTACGGCGGTTTGTTCAGAGATCTATTACCTTATGGAAAAACTTGCCGGGATCTCCCCTCTTGCTGAATTTAAGTTTATCCGTATTCCCGGTATCCGTTCCTACACAGGAGCCGTACGGGAAAAGGCTTTGGATGACCTGAAAAAAGAGGTTGCCAATAATGAAACTGTGAAGGCTGTTGCAGATATTTTCGGCGGCAGGATTCTGGATGTACTTGAAGAACTTCCCAAAGAATAAACATATTGACCATAAGGAGAAAAGGAAAATGATCAGAGATGCTGTAAAGATCAACCGTTTTCAGATCAGTAATTTCGGGGAATGTAAAATCACCTCCCCCATGAATAAAAATACCCCTTTTGAAACAGATGATTCCCAGATCCTCTATGAAAGGGATACCCTGAAACTCTATCGTCACTATGATAAAAACGGCAACATCAGTGCCTTTGAAAAAGCGGGTCCCAGAGAAAAGATCTTTTTTGATCCCGCCTGGTGTAAAGCCGCCATTCTTACTGCCGGAGGTCTCTGTCCCGGTCTCAATAATGTGATCAAAAGTCTTACAGAAACTTTGAAAAATACTTACGGCGTTCCTGTTGTATATGGTATCCCCTACGGTTATGCCGGACTCAATCCCGCATGCGGATATTCTCCCGTTATCCTTGATACCCATACCGTTGACGGCCTCCATGAAGATGGCGGCACCATTTTAGGCTCCTCCCGGGGCAATCAGGATCCCGTAGTCATGCTGGAAACTCTTGTCCGCATGGGAGTAAATCTTCTTTTCTGTATCGGCGGTGACGGTACGTTACGGGCAGCCCATCTTATTGCGGAAGAAGCCATGAAACGCAAACTCAATATCTCCGTTGTCGGTATCCCCAAGACCATTGATAACGATATATCCTACATCGACAAGACCTTCGGTTTTGAAACCGCAGTTCAGGCAACCGCCCCCATCATCACTGTAGCCCACACAGAAGCCAAGGGCGCACCCAACGGTATCGGACTCATTCATGTCATGGGCAGGGACAGTGGTTTCATTGCAGCAACCGCCGCCCTCGCCAATCCTCATGTAAACTACTGCCTCATCCCGGAAGTACCCTTCACTCTGGAAGAGGGGGAAAATGCCTTCTTCCCCGAACTTATGGACAGGATCAAACGCAGACACCATGCCGTCATCATCGTTGCCGAAGGTGCCGGTCAGGAACTCATGCAGGGCGAAAGGATCGTGGACGCCTCCGGCAATCTTCTCAACAATAATATCGGTATTTTCATCCGGGAAAAGATGAAAGACTATTTCAAGAAAAACAATATAGCGATCAATATCAAATACTTTGATCCCACCTATCTCATCCGCGGTATCCCCGCCAACGCCCAGGATGCCGTATTCTGTCTTTTCCTCGCACAGAATGCCGTTCACGCCGCAATGGCAGGTAAAACAGATCTTCTCATCGGTCACTGGAGTACAGAATTTACTCACGTTCCCATCTCCATGGCAATCTCCAAACGCAAAAAAATCGACCCCACCGGCCCTCTGTGGAGAGCTGTGGAAGTCTTGAAAAGATAAAAATGATGCAGGGGGGGAAGAAAAAACCTTTTGAGGAAAGATTCTTTTCTTCCCCCTCTGCACCCCCTCTTCTTTTTCCAAACCTTTTTATTGCAAAATGTCTTTTTGTTCCAAAAATTCATTTTGCATTTTTTTATCTTTTTCCGCCTCTTGCAGACGGAATCCATACAGTGTTCCCCTGTCAATGTAATTGCTGTCATTGATATATTTTTCTGTCAAAGCAATGATTTCTTCCGCCCTTAAAGAGCCTTTATATTCTTTTAATTCTTTCATTATATTAAACATTCCAACAGTTGCCGCGCTTAATTCGGGATTGCAGGAGGAGGCAAAACTGCTGTAATATACCCCCGGAGCATACAGACAACACCCGGAAATAAAGGCGGCAAAAAAACTTATTTTATAATATTTCCAATCCCTGTACCGCAGGAAAAAGAGGGAAGCAAGGGAAAAGAAAAGGAAAAATCCGCAACAGACAAGAAAACACGCACCGGTGATCTTGTAAGGAAGAATCAGAAACTTCCTGTAATGAATCACTTTTTCCTTTATACTTTTATCCTGTAACATATAGACGGCACTTTTTCTTACATCGGATGTTTCTTTCAGCTTATTAAGGAAAAGCGTATAAAAATAAATCCGGTTCCTTTTATATAAGCCCTTTCCAACATAACATGACTCTACAGAGGATAACATACCTGCCGCACAATAGATATATCCCACCAAACAGAGAGCAAATAACAATCCCAGAAGCGGACTCTTCTTTTCTTTGATATTTTTATAAATGAGATAGCTGAAGAGCATGGGGATCCCAAAAACAATGGCAATAAGTACCAAAACGCGGGAAGCAACCTTTAAATAGAGCATAAAATATTTTCCTTTCAGAAATAAATGGGGAACTCTTCTTTCATTCCGGAAGAACCATAGGAAGTCCCGGAGGAAAATGGTGAAAAATTCCTGCTGCCAAAGGCACTCTTATGATGTTTCATCATATATAAACCTTTTCCCGCAAGAAAAAGCACCTCCACAAGATCATACCGGTAGGGCAGCGCCGGATCACCGATCTCCCGCATATATTGACGGGAGGCACGGTAAATACGTCTTTTCTGTTTCGGATGAAGAGCGTCGGAAGGATGCACAAAGGCGGCATCCTCTTTCTTTTTGATCCGCCGGGATTTTACTTCAATAAATACAAGCGTCTTTCCGTCACGGAAAATAAGATCCATTTCTCCGCCGGGCATACGCACATTCTTTGCAAGAAAAGTACAGCCCATATTAAGGAAAAGCCGTTTTGCGGCATTTTCCCCATTCTGTCCGATTTTCAAATGGGCTGCTTTCCCTTTTCCTGAAAGGAACATTTTTCTTACTCCTGAAGGAATATCCCCCATAAAGAATCATTTACATGAAAAGAGGAACGCAAAGAAAAACCATCCGCATATCTCTGTGCGATACTCCCGCAGACCTCTTCCGGCCCTTCCCCGTCAACAGGGGCAATAACGATCCTGCCTTTACACCGGCTTTCGGAAGGCTCAAAAGAAACGATCAATGTGGAAAAAGTTTCACAGCCGCCAGCCAGCACGCACGCTTTTTTGCGTTTCAGACACCCTGTCAGCATTTCGCCGATGCCTTCCGGATCGAGAATAATATCTTCTTTATTGATCTGCACAAGTTTATTCATAGTAAAATACACCTTCGGCTGCTTTGATCTCTTTAAGGGGAACTTTCACCGCATCTTCCTCATCGCAAATGCTTTTGGGAGAGATCTCCACAATAGCATTTTCCGGAACACAGATCCCGGCAAGAGCCAGTCTTTTTGCATCTCTTTTGGAAAGCATCTCCCGGCAGGATTCCACAGAATCCACTCCGGTGGGGTTCTTTGTTGGAGCAAAATGTTCGCTTCTTGCCCCTTCAAGGATCATGGGATTTTTTGCAAGGGGAAGAGCGTCAAAAATAAAGGATTCCAGTTTGACCGCATTGGGTTCTTCTGCTTTTACAAGTTCGCCTTTTTCATTGAGGAAAGGTACTTTCTTATCCGCCCGGTGCCAGGGAAGATCCAGAAAACCTTTTTCTGTAAGGCGTTCCACAAAAGAACAGCTGATTACATGGATTGCAGGACTGCCTGCAAGGAAGGCAAGAGTTCCGTCAGGATTTTGTCTTTCGGCAAGGGCATCCGGCATATCGCTGTACTCAATGATCTGCAATTTACCTCCGGTGATACAGAAATTGCCCAGTTTCTCCTTTGCATTGGTCTTGGGCAGCATCCGGGAACTCATTTCCGAACCTTCCAGATGATGCAGTCCCAGAAACAGGGGGTCTGCCATAGGCACAAGGGGATTATCGATCTGGAAATAGGAGAGATATTCTATTCCCAGTTCTTTCATCTTTGCAAGAGAACCGGATTTCTTCAATGCCAGAAATGTTCCGCCGTGTCCATCCGGGGAAAGGGCAAGAGTATCTTTTCCACCAAGAAGAAGTTTTCCGTCATACCCGATGGCAGGCATAGTTCCCTGGGTGAAAAAGTGGATATTTTCCGCAGGGAATCCGAAAGAATCATTTTCTGCAAAAAATGCTTTTGTCGCAGCATCATTGATCTTGCTTGTCATAATGAACCAATGGAGATTTGCTCCATACTTTTCCGACACACGGGTCAATTTTTCGGCAAAATACTGGAAAAGACTCTTCTTTTTTACAGGAGTAATGGGATAAGTTCCTTTAGGACCGTCAAAACCCAGCCGTGTCCCCTGCCCTCCGGCAACCGTAAGCATCCCGATTTTCCCCTTTTTCAGAAGGTCGATCCCGGCATTCTCCGCCTTTTGGTAATATGCCTTCTGTTCGGGCGTTTTCGGGGGATAAGGGAAAAAGGGTGCCGGGGAAAGATCTTCAGGAATGGTAAAAACAGGTTTCTTTACCACATACTCTCCGATCAGTTTATCCAGATGGGCAAAATCCAGTTCCTGCAACTGTGCAAGAAGAGTTTTTCTTTCATCCTCATTACATTTTTCCAGATATTGCGCCAGATGTTTCTGACCGTAAAGACAGAGTTTTTCCATGATATCCTGCATTTTTTTCTTTCTCACTTATTTATTCAGGGTATTTTCTATTTTCTGTAATGTATTTTCCACCGGGGAAGATTTTTTCCCCAAGCCGCCTTCCAAAGCGGAAGCAAGCAGATATAAAAGCAGGAACAAAGCAATAAACAAGCCTACCATATATACATATTTTGCCGGAGGCAATGTCAACCCGGAAGTGATCCCGCTGTCCGGGGAAATATAATCCCTCTCCAGCCGTTTCAACTTTTTCAGTGCCTCTTTTTCGGCTTCATCCAGAGTATTTTCCGCAGCAATATCTTCCTCTGCTGCGCATGCGGCGGTTTTTTCTTTTTCCGACATATCTGCCTCCTTTCTCACTTTTCTCTAAAAAATAACATTCAAAAGCAGTTTTTTCAACTCAAAAAAGGCAAAAAATCAAAAAAAATATCTGTGCAGAAAGTTATAAACTTGACAAAGGATAAAAAACGGAATATTATTATACCGTTAAAGCAAAAGCATTTCAATCCGTACAGAAAACAACCGACAGGAGCAACGCATGGAAATCGAAGGCAGAAAGATTCATTCTGAAGAGGAAATTTTGACAGCTTTGCAGGAAGAATTCGATGAGCTCACAGAATATGTGACAATGGATAACGGCGATGATTTTATCCAGACTTCCGGAGGCGAACTTCAATACCGTGCGGAGGGAAAGAATTACCGGGTTTCCGATTTTCCTGTTGCACAGGAAAAGATCAAAGAAGCCTTTCTTTCCTATTACCGGGGCGATGGCAAATATCTTTCTGATTTCAGTTGGGAAGAGATCATTTATGAAAGTATATGGACAAAAATCAAAAAACTTTTCAAAAAATGATCCTCCCCGCAGGAATATATAATTCCTCCAAATAAAAAAGGGCTGCCTTTGCAGCCCTTTTCTGTTACATTTTTACCACGCGGATATGTGGTAATTTCCCCGGTCATACCTTCCGGAGGAAGGATTTTCCTTCAGATCTTTTGCGGCATGGACCATAGTGATAAATTCGGCTCTTTTTCCATCTTCATCACTGCCGGCGGCACTCTTTGCTCTCTTGAGAACAGAGTCAAAGTTTGCATTTCCCTTTTCCGGAGAGTTGCGCAGCAGCATGGCAAATTCCGCAACAGCAGACGCCCACTGGAAATTGTTTCCGGCTCCGGGATAGGCTTTAAGAGGGAAGACCTTGAGAACACTGGGAGCATGTTCAGAGGGTTCCTGATAGCGGAGCTTGCAAGTCAGGATCTCTGTAGAATCACTTACAGTCTTTTTCTGATACTTGAGAGCATCCACACTTCCGGAAACTTTGGAAGAACTGTTTGCCGGGATCAATTCATAGAGAGCTGTGACCTGATGTCCCACGCCGATCTCTCCGGCATCTTTGGTATCATCATTGAAATCCCTTGCTGCCATTTTCCGCAGTTCATAGCCGAGAAGACGGTATCCGCTGACTTTTGCAGGATTGAATTCGATCTGGAATTTCACATCTCTTGCCAGAGCAAACATACTTCCGGCAAAACATTTCTTTGCCACATTACGGGCTTCCCGGGGGGAGTCGATATAGAAGTAGTTTCCGTTGCCTTTATTGGCAAGCATTTTGAGTTTATTGTCCTTATAATTGCCGCTGCCCACTCCGAAAGTGCTTAAATAAATCAGACTGGAACGTTCTTTCTCCACCATTTCCACTAATTCAGATTCACTGGATACCCCCACATTGAAATCCCCGTCAGTAACAAGGACGATGCGGTTGTTGCCCTTTTTGATGAAGTGTTTGCGGGCAAGTTTATAAGCAGTCTGGATCCCGCCGGAACCGTAAGTACCCCCACCGGCACGCAATCTTCTGACGATGGCCCTTGCTTCATCTTTATCTCTGCCGCTGATACCGTCAAGGAGAACTTTTTCCCCACCGCCATAGGTCACAAGACTGATGCGGTCTTCTTTACGCATATTGGAGATCATCCCGTTGAGTGCTTCGATCACATTGGACATCTCATTGTACATGGAACCGGAATTATCCACAAGGAATACATAGTTGGCAGGAGGCAGTTCTTTAAGTGTATATTCTTTTGCCTGTACGCCGATAAGCAACAGCTGATGCTCCTTGTTCCAGGGGGCGGGAGCAGATTCAAAAGTCACACTGAACTTTTCCCCCTTCGCCGGAGCCGGATAATTGTAGCGGAAAGCATTTACAAATTCTTCGATACGGACGGCATCCCGGGGAGGAAGTATGTTTCTCCGGATCATCCTCCGTACATTATTGTAACTTGCAGTATCAACATCCGCCCCGAAAGTGGAAAGAGGATTACTGGAAACCGCATGAAAAGGATTCTCATTTATACTTTTGTATTCTTCCGTATTGTAACTGCGGCGAACTTGCGGTGTATAGGTTTCCACAGTACGGAAACGTACTTTTGCTTTCCTTACCGGGGGGGCGGCAGGGACAGGAGCAGGACAGGAATCCCATGAATTTTCCGGAGCTGCTGTTAAGCCGGAACTCCCTGATGAGCTGCGGTCAACCATGTTCCGGTGATAATTCCCGCCGGCAGCACACCCGGCTGCATCATTTCCTGTGGAATGTACAACTGCACTTTTTTCGGCAGAAGCATAATCTGCAACTGCAGTCGTACGGGCACAATCTGTGGCAGATGTAACTCCCCCAGCCATACTTGCACTCAATGTGGAAAACATTGAGGATGAAGTCTCCCCGAACAACCCGCATGCAATAACGGCAAAACACGCTGCGGAAGAAAGCCCGATGATCCAGTAACGCAAAGTTTTATAATTGGAATGAAGATCCTGTTCGGCTTTTTTATCTTCTTTATCCGCTTCTGCCGCTTTTTTGAAAAAATTCTCTTTAAATTTCTCTGTAGATACAAACTCTTTCTCAACATCAATACCGGTCTTTTGTATCTTTTCCAGCATCTGTTCTATATCTTTCTTTTCCATGATCTCAATACCCTTTCAGTTTTTCATACAGAAGTTCTTTTGCCCGGTTGACTCTCCAATAGAACGTATTCACGTTGCAATTCTGCATTTTTGCTGCTTCTTCACCGGATAAACCGCCGAAAAATATGGCTGTAACAGCATCCCGGAACATTTCCGGCAATTCAAAGATCGCCTCTTTCAACACCTCAATGCGTTCCCTGTCCGGCTCTTCATAACTTTCTTCAATACTTTCCGCATCCGGCATTTTTTTCATTTCACTTTTCTTTTTCCGCAGCATATCGTATGACACATTCACTGTAATACGGCATACCCAGCTTGACATTTTTGCCCGTGACTCAAAAGAATCAAATTTTTTCCATGCTTGCAGAAGAGCTTCCTGAACTGCATCATCGGCATCAACAGTATTGTTGAGGATCCGGTAGGCGATACCGCGGAGCATCGGCAAGGATTCATCAATCAACTGTTCAAATATTTTTTCTTTCATCTTCTTTCCCTGTTTGGTTTATTTTTCATCCGGAAAACGTTTTCTGATAATAAGACGTTTCATACGATAAAAATCTTGGGAAACTTTTATATTTTTTTTATATTTTTTCAAAAAAAAGATCAGGGAAAAACAAAAATCCCTGATCCATTCAGAAAAAAATATATACGGTTTCTTTTACCAACCCCGTGTTGCCGCACCGTTACAGGGATAACTTCTCCAGAGAAGACTCACCCTGTGTCCGCGTTTTCCATAATCTGTGGTATATAACACATAGAATCTATTGTCTTTACGGACAGGAATCGTACGGGTGGTTCCGTCAACAAATGTCATATTTGCTCCGTCAAGATTTGCTTTGTGCCATAAACCGATATAACCATTATTTCCTCCGTAATCAACAGAACAATGCATTTTATGCACATCATGGGGATATTTTATGGAATCCGGCTTGAATACACGTTCTACAGCATCACTTTGCCACTGTGTTCTGGCACCGTAACGGGTAAACATCAGATCCTGCTCTCTGGCAATCGAAAGTCTGGCACAGATACACTGGGTGGTAAGACGGGCAGGAGAAAAATCCGGCGTTGCATTTACTGCCGTTGAACATAAAAGCATCTTGAAATTTCCGGAATTCACTCCGTAAGTCCAGGGCGCATATCCGCATCCCCTGTTCCCGTTGACACTGTGGGGTTTCCCGAGAATTCCTACAATATTATTCATACCGTCACTGCGGTTGGGCAGATAACTTGCACCCAGACACCAGCCCTTATTGTCATCGGTGTAAAAGAGAGTGTACATATTCATCTGCTTCTGATCACTGATACAGTTGATAGTCTGTGCCGCCAGCCTTGCATTTTTCAAAGCTGGCAGCAGCATCCCGGCAAGAATGGCGATAATTGCTATAACAACAAGCAATTCGATCAGGGTAAAGTTCTTTACTGCTTTTTTCATTTTTTCTCCTGTTTTATTTGATTGTTATTTATTCATTCTGCATATTCCGCTTGTCCCCCTCTCCTGCAGTTCA
>JAZKZE010000004.1:0-9210 GCA_045612485.1 Victivallales bacterium
CATCACCACTGAGTTAACAGCATGTGATTTAATTTAGCATCATTTTTCATTTTGTCAAGCTTTATTTTGAAAATTTTTCAAAATTTCTTACTTTTCAAAACGGTCACCATTTTCAACCGGATCTTCCGGAATTAACGGCAATGGATATTTAATTTAGCACTGATTTTCATTTTGTCAAATACTTTTTCGAAGATTTTTTCAAAATTTCTTTTCAGCCCCATCACCACTTCAACCGGACCTTTCCGGCGATCAGCGGCAACGGGTATTTAATTTAGCATCTTTTTCAGATTTGTCAAATACCTTTTTCAAAAATTTTTGAATTTTTTATTTCAAAACTCAATCATTTTTGAGCTCAGCACCACCACTTCTCAAGTGACGTGCCATTTAATATACTCCTCTTTCTTTTTTTGTCAAGCACACTTTCAATTTTTTTTCAAGAATGATGTATATGCTACTGGATCAGAAAAGACAGTTGCTATAATTTAAGAAAGGCGGCCTATTACGCCGCCTGCTTCTTTATATATCACGCTGTACCATTAACAGTGTTTTCCTTATATATAGAGCAGATTTCATTGTTTCCTATTTATAGTGACCTCCCGTCCGGATATTGTAACCTCCATACCGCCTTTGGCAGAAAATGCCCACGCACGCACATACTTTCCTTTTTCCGCGGTTTCGATAATAAAGGCTGTAAATTCCTGGTCTATTTCTGTGAAACTGGTTCTTTTTGCTATGTTTTTTGTATTATAAAAGGCGTAACCTTCGCGTAATAATCTCTCGAACTCTTCATGTAACACTTTTCTCCTTTCTCCAGACCTATTTAATGTTTCCTGCGCCCTCTTCAATACATCTGCAGCTCTCTCATAATTTCCTTTGTTTTTTTCTTGTGCTGCAATATTTTTGAGTTGAATAAATAAATCATTTGATTCATTGACCTTCCAATGCGATTCCGCAATAGTTTTTAAAAGTTCTTCCAACTCTTTCATTTTCTTAAATGCGTAAAATCTGCAATTATCTCCTATAACAGTTTTATTAACAATGAGAGTCCTGCTATCCAATGCGGGTACCTGTGATGAAGATGAGTCAGACGCTGATTCAGATGATGAAGCCGAAGAAGGCTGTTCCATTTTTTTCAATTTAGCATCTATTCTTGCCTCAATTTTTTGAAGCTGTTTCATCAGTTTGTTTTTCTCCCGATGTGACATATTTTGTGCATTTACCTCATTCCATACCCCAATCCCAACAATCAGGAATACTGCGAAAACACTTTTTTTCAAAATATTCATTTTTTAACTCCTCAATTAAAACATATCCAAATCAGATCCACCCCGGCCACCACATTGGATGCAAGTTACTTTTTCTTTCCCGGCAGCACTGTAATACCAACAACGCCCAGTTCCTTTACACATGCGACAAGGCCAAATACCATATTTTCTGCGATATTCTCTTCTTTCGTTTTCTTCTCGTTCTCGTGCTACACTTTCCTCTCTGCGTCTTTCCTCTTCTCTCCGCCTCCTTTCCTCCTCCGCACGACGTTTTGCCTCCTCAACAGCCTGCCGCTCCTGTTCTACTTTCCATTTTTCTTTATAATCTGCAAGTTGCATTGTTAACTCTCCTGCGTAAAGCGAATCGGAATATGCATTAACAGCTTTTTCCATTACCCGGAGCACATCCACCGGTTTCTTTCTGAACTTTGAATAAAGAGAAGCCAATTGTATCAAATCTTTTTTGACTTGCAGATTATATTCGTGCAGTTCTTTCAATTTTTTGAGTTCCGGTATCTTCGGATGTTGAGGATATAAAATGATCAGATTTTCAAGACTTGCAATTTCTGCGGCATGATCGCTTCCGGCTTCCACCTCTTTCAAAGCCTTTAAGATGGAAAGTTCCATTTTATCTGCATCTACAACAGAGTGGATCTTTTTCAAATCAACTGATAAATCTTTATATACCACAAGCAGTTTTTCCGCATAAGGAGTACGTCCTTCAAGAGGTAAATTTTTCATTTTTTCCAGTTCTTCCGGAAATTTTTGCACGAAAGCTGTTGCCATTTTTTCCCAGAGATAAGCAAAATCAGTTTCAAGCACTCCCAATTTACAACACTCTTCCCTATCCCGTTTGAAGCAATCAAAAGCCTCCATAACAGGCATTTTCAGAAGGTGATTTTCATATTCAGGAAAAACGGTATTTACTTTTTTACGCCAAATGGAAAAATCATGTTTTAGCCCTTTGAAAGATTCAGCAACAAAGCTGCGCCTCAAGCGGATAAGCAGCTGCAGATGTTTTACAGGATCAGCGTCATTCAATCTTTCCACCTGCATATTAAAATAGTGCTGCCGTTTGTCAGCGATCTGCTCCTGACGTTCCTTTCTGGATTTCTGGATACTATTGTATATTTTGATTTGTTTTACATAATCCTGTCTTGTCCCATAATCAAGTTCCTCCGGTTTGAGAGTAACGAACTCACTTCTGCGGTGCCGATATTTGAATACCAATCCTTTTGCGGTCACTTTCACAAGTCTTACATTATTGTAAACCCGGTTATCGGTTGTTCTGATGGAAACAGCGTAAGCAAGTCCCGGCAGAAGTACTACTGCTGACAAAAGCAGTATATACAACGATTTCATTTTGTTTCCTTTCCTGTATAAAATTCTTTGGTTTTATTTTCTGTATTTATTCATCATTTTTCTTTGCGATCAGATTTAACAGTTCCACGGTGCGGTAAGTTCCGTTGCAAATCTGTTGATAGATATTTTTTGACATGGTGTCACGGTAGCTGTAATCGGACATGATACCGGAAGTGGAGCAGCCTCTTTTTTTTGCGATCAGATTTAACAGTTCCACGGTGCGGTAAGTTCCGTTGCAAATCTGTTGATAGATATTTTTTGACATGGTGTCACGGTAGCTGTAATCGGACATGATACTGGAAGTGGAACAACCATTCTGTTGTGCGATAACATCCAGCAGTTCTACAGTGCGGTAAGTCCCGTTGCAGATTTGCTGATAGATGTTCTTTGACATAGTATCGCGGTAACTGTAATCGGACATGATACCGGATATCTTTGAAGCATACGTGCCGGAGCGGGAAACACGGCTTCCGCTTGATGATGAACTGCCTGCTGTACGGCTTCCGCTTATAAAACTGTCATGGTTTTCAATTAAATAATATATTCCGAAGCTCGATCCTGAAAAAAGAGCAAAAGTTGCAACAACACATCCAATAATAAATAACCTTCTCTTCTTAGTGTCCTTTAAAAATTTGAATCGCTCTCCGGAAAAAACCGGGGCATTTTTTGTAAAATATGCTTTCACGTCGGCTATCAGATCATCCTCAAACTTCTTTAATCTGCCTCTCGCCTGCTGTACTTGTTCTTTGAGATCGTTACCATAGATAAATGACTTATTTCTGATTTGCAAAGGCTGAATCTTTTTCCTGCAATGTTTACAGACTGAGGCTTTTATTTTGATCTTTTCTCTGCAAAAGGGACAATCGCGTTCGAGAGATTCCGCAGCAATGATTGTTTCACAGCAATACGGACACTCATATTCCTTTCCTTTCATTGACACAGGCAATTCAACAACTGTACTGCATTCAGGACAAATCAATATAAATTCCTGTTCTTTCTCCTCTTGGTGATTTTCCGGTATCTGTTGCTGAACAGATTTCTCAACAACAAAAGTTTTCTGACACACAGAACAACCAATCTCCTTACCGATCCACGATTTCTGCATCTGAAGCAAGGCATTACAACTGGGACATTGTGCGATAAAACTGTTACTTTCTTCCGGCAAAGCATCACTTTCCGGTTTATTTACGGTAAGCACTCTGCTGCATTCAGGACAACTTATCTCCAACCCGATCCATTCTTCCTGCATCTGCAACTCTGTATTACAATGCGGACATTGTACGATAAACGCTGCCATGGTCCAATCCTTTCTCTTCATTCAAGATCAAAAACCTTATTCTGTTTTTACTTGATTTCATCTGTTTTATTTTTTTCTGAATCACAACTATCCAGAAAAAAAATATTTACATATAATATTGTCAAAAAAGCTGAATATCTTATGCGGTAAAAACAAAAAAAACAAAAAAAATCTTTTGACCTGAATTTTTATTTCAAAATTCCGGATACGCGTAAAAAAATCCGGCGGAAGTATGATACTCCAGCCGGATTTGTGATTTATCCACAATTTTGCTTATAACGTCATTACCAGATAAGTTGTATAGGCTATATACAGAAGCACCAATATGCCGCCGGATATACGGCCGAGCTTCTTTCCTGTATACAACATAGGCACAAGGGCAAAACTTACCACAAGCAGTGCAATAAGATCAAATGTCTTTATTCCTATCGCTTCAACAGGTCTGCATAAGGGGGATATTCCCATAATGATCACAATATTCAGAAAGTTTGACCCCACAACATTGCCGATGGCAATATCGTTTTCCCCCTTTACTGCGGCAATCAGACTGGTGGCAAGTTCAGGCAGACTCGTTCCCACCGCTACTACAGTAAGCGCGATCACCGCTTCCGGGATCTTGAAAAGCGTGGCAAAATATACTGCCGAACCAACCAGCAGTTTTCCGCCGCCGCACAACATGGCGATCCCGGCAACAACAAGAAATACCGCTTTCCACAGCGGCATGATCTTTTCCTCTTCTTCCTCCTCACTCTTTTCCCCAGCAAGCTCTTTTTTCCGGGCAGCATATATGCTTGCAACCGTATAGATCACCCCGATACCGAAGAAACATGCGCCCGCTATTCTGCCCACTCCGCCGGCAAAATAACAGAGACCGGCAAGGATCACTGTTACAAAAAGCATAATGGGAACATCTACTTTCAACAACTGTCTGTTGATCACAAAAGGCGCAACCAATGCTGACAATCCGAGGATCAATCCAATATTGCAGATATTTGACCCGATCACATTGCCAAGGGCGATCCCGCCCAAACCTTTTATGGCAGCATCCGTACTTACCACCAGTTCAGGAGCGCTTGTTGCAAAACTTACCAGAGTAAGTCCGATAACAAGGGAACTGATCTTCATC
This sequence comes from Victivallales bacterium, assembly GCA_045612485.1. Lineage (GTDB taxonomy): Bacteria > Verrucomicrobiota > Lentisphaeria > Victivallales > UBA1829 > RGIG5327. The sequence continues at coordinate 5,051 of JAZKZE010000004.1, forward strand.
CTTCTGGCAAGTGCCACACCGCCATCCACAAGAAATTCCGCTCCGTAATAAAGAAGGGCTATCGAAAGAACCGCCCACACCAACTGTAATACTGTAACCATTTTTTCCTTTCTTTTTTTGGATTTTTATATATTTTATTTTCTGATCAATTCATTGATACGGCATGCCTGAAAAAGCCATTTACCGGTGTCTTTATTCAGGACTGCCTCCAGTTCCCTTGCCTCCGTGATTTTATCGCCGCTTTTCAAAGTTCCGGAAAGAGTCACAGTAAAAAGAACGGTAGCATTTTTTTCATGTATCCCGAATTCGTATATGGAAAAATCGATCCGCAAACGGTCAAACATACTTTTTCCGCGGAAGGCATGGCGGATGACAGCTTCCCGGTCAAGGTCGCCGTTTATCCAGGGCAGTCCTTCGATCTCCACATGCGTTACCGGACAGAAAAAACTGCCCAGTTTCTGCATATTGGCTGCGGCAACGATCACCCCTTCTTTTTTATCCTTGTTCAAAAGTTCCGCAATACCGGCAAACTGTTCCCGGATCAGATCTTCCTCACTTTTTCCATTGAAGAAATACAGGAAACAGAATACTATCCCGCAAATCACACAGGCGGCAAGGAAAATCTTTTTTATACTGAAGGAAAACTGCACCCTTTTTTCCTCTTTTTTTCGAGGCGGCTTCTTTTTCCCTTTTTCCGTACTTTCAATCAGTGCGGCAAGTTCTTCTTTGTATCCCATACTCCACCTCCGGAAATAAAGTAAAATAAAAAAGGAAACGGCGTCATAAGCCGGATTCTGTACCCTTTCGGGTGGCGACCATCTGTCTATGCGGTCAGAACCCGGGATTCAGACGCTGCGAGCAACAGCTCATCCCCTATTTGACCTTGCTCCGGGAGGGGCTTGCCATGACGGAAGGGATCACTCCCGTTCCCGGCAGGCTCTTACCCTGCCATTTCACCCTTACCCGGTAAACCGGGCGGTATACTTTCTGTTGCGCTTTCCTTCCTGCAAATTTGCTTTGCAGTATCCGCCGTATGGCGGACTCCCCGCTCTATGGAGTCCGGACTTTCCTCCGGTATCATTTCTGATCCCGGCGGCCGCCGGCGCCGTTTCCTGTTCATTAATATACGATAAAAAAATTTTTTTTCAAGAGAAAAATTCAAAACTCATACAAAACAAAAAAGTATCATTTCCGCAGGAAGCCCGTTACAATGCCCCCAGCAATATACTGCTGAACGTTGCCGTGGGAGCCATTTCCCTGAAATCTTCCAACGCAGCCCGCACCTCTTTGACCGTACCGAGCAATTCATTATACAATGCTTCATCCTTCATAAATTTTCCGGCAGTCCCCTCCCCTTTTTCCAGAGATTCAGTCAATCTTGCAATACTGCGGACAGCTTTATCCATATCTTCAAAAAATTTCCCGTCATCCGCAATAATACGGTTCAGACTGCTCTGATTGGAATTTACTTTCTTCATAAAGGAATTCATATTGGCAAGGAAAGAAGAAAACTCTCCGGCAGTTTTTTCATCATTCAAAAGCTTTCCTGCCAACCCTTTTGCCTTTTCCACATCGGTGGCAAGTTTCTGTAATTTTTCAGCAAGTTCCCCCAGATTGGAAAAGGCTTTCTGTGCATTATCGTAAAAAGCCGGATCATTAGCCAATTTTCCGAGAGTACCTTTCCCTTTCCGGATATCCGCAAAAATAGCATCCATATTTCTGGCATTTTCATCCAGTCTTGCAAGGGTATTTTTGATCCTGTCCAGCACTCCGCCTTCCACCACGACTTCCCGCAGATACTTTTCATCTTCACGGAAAGCAGCGATCAATTCCGATGCTTCCGTAATAATATCAATAGGCGGCAGACCTTTGAAAAGAGTATTTTCAGGAAGCGGTTTGGAATTTTTTGCATCCCCCGTCTTGATATTCACATAAGCTCCGCCGAAAACTGAAGAACTCTGAATACTGAATTCATAGCCTTTGTAAATGGGTACGGCTTTACGCAATTTCATGTGTACGATAACAGAATTATTGTCCTCCGCCAGATCAATGGCAGTAATGACTCCCATATCCACCCCGATCACTTTTACCTTGTCGTTGACTGCCAATGTACTGGCATGGGGGAAACTTACCGAAAGCACTCTGGTCTTCTGACTGTCACTGAAAAAATCCCAGCCTCTGACGATCACGGTAAAATAAAAAAGAATAGCCAAAGCCCCCAGAATAAAAAGTCCGGTTAAAAATTCCGGCGAAAAAAGAATGTTGCGGGATTGTTTTGTACCTGTCATTTGATTTCCATTTCCTTATATTTCTGTTCCCTGATGATTTCCGCAAAATTGCTTTTCACGGAAAACTGCGAATCTATAAACTGCCGTACACGGATGTTTTTACTTCTGAGAAACTCTTCCGGCGGAGCACATTCCAATACCTGACCTCCGGAAAGCATGGCGATCTTGTCCCCGGCATTCAATGCGCTGACAAGGTCGTGCGTGACCACAACCGAAGTCATGGAAAATTTTTCCTTCATTTCTGTGATAAGGGAATCGATCCTGCGGGACATCACAGGATCCAGTCCGGAAGTAGGCTCATCATACAGCATAATCTCCGGCTCTGTAATCAGAGCCCGGGCAAGTCCGGCACGTTTGACCATTCCCCCGGAGATCTCCGAGGGCATTTTATTTGCAGAATTTTCCAGTCCCAGTACAGAAAGAGTGGCATAAACCTTTTCAGAAATCTCCTTTTCCGTCAATTTTGTTCCTTCCCTCAAGGGCAGTGCCACATTATCATATATATTCATCCAGTTCAGCAATGCGCCGCCCTGGAAAAGCATCCCCACTTTCTTCCGCAGAGTCCTCATTCCCTCTTTATTGAGCAAGCCAAGTTCCAGCCCGTCAACAGTGATCCTGCCGGAATCCGGTTTGAGAAGTCCGATGATGTGGGAAAGCGTAACAGATTTCCCTGTACCGGAAGGTCCCACGATCATAAAAGTTTCCCCCTTTTCGACGTGAAAAGAGAGGTCGTTCAGGATCTTCTGATCTTTGAAACTTTTGTAAACATGTGAAAAAGTGATCATCAGTAGAAAAGCCTCGTTATAATATACCCCACGATCAATACGACAAGAAAATTGGTCACCACAGATCTTTTTGTGGCAAGCCCCACTCCAACGGCACCGTTTCTGGTCACAAATCCCTGATAACAGCTGATCCCTACAATGATCACCGCAAATACCCAGGATTTGAATGCCCCCACATACAGCTCTTTTTCATTGAGCATGAAACGCACATTTTCAAAATAGGTACTCCAGGAAACATCCAGCTGGGTATATGCCACAACTCCGCCGCCCAGAATTCCCACAAGATCCGTATAACAGGTAAGAACCGGACACATGATCATCATTGCCATCAGCCGGGGCGTCACAAGAAATTTCACAGGATCAATGGACATGACCTCCAGTGCCGCGATCTCCTGGGATACCTTCATGGTTCCGATCAATGCCGCCATGGAAGACCCCACACTTGCAGCAAGGATCAATGCAGTCATAAATGGTCCCATTTCCCGGAACATGGTCTGCGCTACAATGAATCCCACCCGCATCTCCTGACCATAACTTTTCAGGATAAGGCCGCTTTGCAGGGCAAGGATCATTCCGGTAAAGAGAGCTACCGTGGATGTCACTCCGAAACTTTTCTGACCGCAAAGGATCAGCTGACGCAAAACTTCCTTATGCGCTTTGACACAATAGGGGAGATGAATAAAAGCAGAAAGGACTATTTGTACCCCTTTCCCCACATCGGAAATGTGTCCCAGAGTCCGCATTCCCAGCGTATAAATACTTTTTTTCATTCATTACCCCGTTTTCTGTAAAACATATTTAATTCTTTGAGAATATACCATCTTATACAATACTGCAAATCTTTCAAATTTCAAGAAACCAGAACAGCCGCACTGAAGAAATTTTTCCTTTGACAGCAATACGTACCATACTGAAAAAAATATCCAGGAATACATCTTTATCCTTCCCCGGCTCTGCCTGTATCCGGTGCATATAGAAAGGCCCTATGGCAAGTTCGGAATAATTTTCCGCTTCCGTACTGCGGCCCAACCCCCACAGAATATTGAAACTCAAACCTTTCTCATTACTTTCCGCTTTGTACAATGTC
>JAZKZE010000005.1:0-10954 GCA_045612485.1 Victivallales bacterium
GCAGGCGCATATATATGGAAAAAGAAACTGCCGCATTACGAAAGAGTTTGACTGCACAAAAGGAAAAAGTGAGGGGGATAGGGGAGAGAAAAAAGCAAAATGCGTTTGTCTCTCTCCTGAAGGTTGCACAAAACAGGATAATGAAGTATTTTTGAAAAAATCTGACAAAATCACTTTTTTAAAAGCAGATTTCTTTACGCACATAATTTTGTAAAAATATGCCATTTTTACAAAATTATGGGACAGCTGTGTGTGAAAAAGGTAAAAATATAAAAGGCGGGCGGAGGGTTGGGACAAGGGGAACGTTTTTCTTCCCGTCCAACAAAAAAGGGCTGCCGCCGGAAGGCAGCAACCCCATTGCTCAAAAATTTTGAGTAAAAATTATTTGGCAGGAATACCCAGAAGTTTGATGTGCTTTTCAAAATGCTCATCAAGCTGTTTGTTGTATTCATCTTCATGTACAAACAATGCACGGTAGATCTTGTTGTGCATATCCTGATCTTCGCCAAGCATTGCGCCGTAGGTGATGTGCAGAAGCTGTCTGCCGGGAACGCATTTGAGAAGTTCAGGAAGCTGATCGTCGGAAAGAGTTTCCTCTTTGGGAAGAACAGAAAAATCTGCGGTGATGTGATAAAGTTTCAGAGCAGCGGGAAGAGCATCGAATGCCTTGTTATAGATCTCACGGAAAAGTTTGGGATCGGCAAAGGCAATGGCTTCCACAGCTTCCAGCCAGGAGGTTCCGGCGGTCTTCAGATGGAAATGACCGTTGGTAAGTTCACCGATAATGGGGAAGGCGGAGAATTTGTCACTTCCGGAGTGAACACTCAGTTTATAGGTGCCGAAGAAGTCGGCAATTTCCACATGCTGCCCAAACTGTTTGCGGAATTCAGCAAGGTCGCCGATGTAATCAATACCTTTCTGAAATTCCCCGATAAATCTGGGAGCCAGAGAAGCGAAAGTCACATTACGGCGTTTGAGTTCATTTGCCACAAAGAAATGGTGTTCGGGAAGAGTGGGGGCGCTGGTTTCGTCAACAGAGATCTCCAGATCCACTTTACCTGCCCCGTGAGCTTCCAGTTTTGCCCCTACTTTAGCGGCAAAATCCATAGCATCGGTGTAGATGAGAACACAACGCATCAATTCTTCCTTTGTAAATTCGATTTTGGAAGATTTCAGCTGAACGGGTGCGGAAAGATAAAGTTTTTCCATATTTTCACGCACATCGGCACTCAAAGCATTGTAGGCTTTTTCCACTTCGCAGATACAGCAATCTGCAAAAGCGGGATGCAGTTCATCGGAAAGGTCAAGAGTAAGCATGGTCACGCCCACTTCCAGAGCCATGTCGATATGTTCAAAGCTCTTGAGATGGTCGCCGTCTGCGCCGTAACCGCCCATGTAGCCGGCCTGGAACACCAGGAAGGTGGCATCGTCGATCACACTGCGGTAGGTGCGTTTGGTGAGGGTAAGTTCCCGGATGGACTGCTGGGCAAATACGGGGAACGCATCATATTTTTTGAAAAGTTCCGCATGAGCGGCGGAAGCAAGTCCCAGACGGTCACCGCAGCCGAAAGAACATTTTTTATTCAGCACAGGCACAGGGGCAGTCCAGGGGAAAGCCTTGCGGAGAGCTGCGGCATTCTTTTCGTTAAGGGGGGCTTTTTTGGCGAAGAAACCGTTACCGGAAACAGTTTCCCCTTCAAAAGCGGCAAAATCACCGGCATTTTCCTTTGCGGTAAGCAGAAGGAACCGTTCTTTACCGTCTCTTGCCATCATTGCATCAAAAGATGCAGCACTTTTGGGGGAATCTTCATAGATGAAAAATTCATTTCCGTTGGGGAAAAGGTTTGCTGTTTCAGCAGCTGCTTTTACAAGTTTCAAACTCATTTTATACTCCTTTGTTCAGTATATTGTGTTTTACAGTTTTTATTTATTCAAAGATGATGTCGCCGAAAGCGGCAGGATAATGGAAATCAAAGATGGGAAGCTCACACCATGTCAGCCAGCGCATATGGGAGGAATTATCGGCACATACAGAGATATTTCCTCTCCAGGTCTGACCGGAAAGTCCGGGATCGATATTGCCGTATTTCACAAAGAAATCCAGCGGGATACGGTAGCAGATACGCCACAAAACTTCATCTTCCACTTCCGGATATACTCTGTCGGGGAGAGTATGGAAGCGTTTGATCTTTGCAAGTTCCCGCAAGGGGATCTTTTCAAAATCGCCGCTGCGCAGATGAACGATCTTATAGAGAAGCAGTCTGCCGTTGCAGCTCATCTCAAAGTTGAAATATTTTTCCATTCCCTGGGGCTGGACAAAAAATTCCGCACAGCTGTCCCGGCAGACCTGTGCCTGATCCCGTTTTGCCACAGCCTGAACATATTTATCCAGTACCTGCCAATGCACATAGATGGCATTGTCATCATAAAGCATCTTACATTCTGCTTTGGGGATATAAGTCTTTGTTACCGCAGGATCTTCCAACACGATCTGCGGAGAGAAGATGTTGGCATTTTTCCAGCACTCCCCATCCCAATCGCCCCGGAAATCGGCGGCAACAGACGCCTTTTTCACAATGTAGGTCTTTTTTTCCATTTTTTATATTCCTTTCAGTAAGTATCAATTATTCAGCATGGCGGGAAGGAAAAGTTCCACATCCGGATTCATGTCCACAAAGGGAAGTTTATTTTCTTCCGTACGCATTTCCACAAGCTGTTTATCCAGCTGGACACGCCAGTAGATGAAAAATTCATAGTCGATCCATGCACCGCATACACCATATTTTTTCTCATCTTCCCCCTGCACAGCCTTTTTCATTTTATCTTCCAGCCTTGCCGCTTCCGCAATATGTTTTTTTACAGTTGCGGCATCATTTTTCCGGAAGGCTTTTACCGCCAATGCCCGGCAGTGCCAGGATTCAAACATATTTTCCTGAAACTCAATAAATTTTCCGGCAGAAATAAAATGTCTTTCATCCACACATTTTCCGCACTTTTCCTGTGCTTTTTTCAGTATGGAATAAGCATTTTTCATTTTGGAGATGACTGCATCATAAGCAGGCCCGTCATAATCCTCTTCCAGAGTAGGCCAGTACTGCCATAATTTCCAGGGCGGCGGAATAAACTGGTTGACTCTGGGAAGATCCACAAGAGCGTTAAAAAGTTCAAACATCTCTTCCGAAGCCGCAGGGAAGTACTTTTCACACATTTCTTTAAGTACGTCATCCGTTTTCAGTGCGGGATCCCAGCAGAATTTTCCCAGAAAATATGTATTGAAATTGGAACGGAACCAGGTATCAGTACCGATATAAAAGGGAACGATCCCCCGCAAGCCCAGTCTGACCGCCTCTTCACAATCTTTTCTTGTCAATTCTGTACGCAGAGGGAGATTGGCACGTTCAGCGGTATTATCAGTAATGTGGTAATGAAGACGGTAAACCCCTTTTGCCCCCACCAGATCGGATTTACGTTTCCACTCTTCCGCCACATTTGTATTGGCAATAAGAGTAATGATATTCTTTTCCGGCAGGACATCCGGCGGGACATCACTTGTTTCCCGGGTATAGGAAAGATATTCTACAAGCAGATCCGGTCTTACCTCATAAAGGGCTTTTGCGATCCTGTTCACCGCTTTAAGGACAACTCCTCCCTGTTTGCACTTTTCACACTGGCAGAATCCGTATCCATCTTCCGGCCATGTCCCCAGGATTTTTACTTCCGGATGCTCTTTGGCATAGGCGACATAGGCATTTTTCAGATACTCCACGGCTTCATCATTTCCGTAACAGATCTGTCCGGTACTGAATCTTTTCCCCTCTTTATTCATAGCAAACCAGTCCGGATGTTCTTCAAAAAGAGATGTGGGGAAGAACCAGCGGCCGGAGTGTTCACTGATATTCAAAATCATACTGCGTTTCTGCAATTCCGGCAGAAGTTCCTTTTCCACATCGATCCAGTTTACGATCCAGCCACCGGGACGTTTCATCGTCCTTCTTGTGCTTGTCATAAGCATATTGAACCGGTTTTTGGAAAGGAAATCAAGAATGACTTTTATTTCCTCCACATTTTCTTTGCAGACGGAAAAAATACATTCCCCTCTGAATTCCAGTGCGGGATTGGTCACTTTTTCTGTTACTGCCAGAAAATCTTTCTGCGGAACGACCTCATTTTCTTCCCCCTTCCATGTCCAGCAGCAGCCGTTTTCTTCAAGGAAAGTATATACGCCATTGAGGATACCTCTGGGCATTGCGGCAGAAAAAACCACATCTTTTCCTTTGCAGGCAATACGGAATCCATCAAAGCGGATCTCCTTATCAAAACTTTTTTCAAAAGTGAAAACAGGAGATCCATCCTTATTTTCCATGACAACGGGAAGGGAGATCCCGGTCATCTTTTTTACATATTTTCCCAGTTCTTCCGCTGCAAATTTTCCCGTATTGCAGGCACAGGAAGGCAACAGGATCTTATATTCCTTCAAACAGCATCTGTCGATATTCATGAAACTACCTTCTGTATGATCTCTTATTTTTTGAAACGGTAAAGATCGTAGGCATTGTTGTATCTTTTGATCTCTTCCGTGATAGCGGAAGCAAGCTCCAACGCCCGCAATCCGGCCTCACCGGGAACTTTGGGCAGAACTTTTGTTCCGCTTGCTCTTGTAGCACGCACCGCATCTACGAAATCGGCGATCTCAGCGGCAAGAGCATTTTTCTCGCAAAGGCTCACACTCTTGGAACCCACTCCGAGAAAACTCTTTTTCACGATCTTGCCGGAACTTTTTGCATAATCCATGGAGATATAGGAATCGGTCTGGAAAACGCGGAATTTCCGCATGGGTTCAGAGCTTACACGGCTGGCCGTAACATTGGCTACCGCCCCGTTTTTGAATTTCAAACGCACATTGGCAATGTCTTCCGTCTTACTCAACACAGGCATTCCCACCGCATCAAAGTGTTCCACTTCGCTTCCCACCATGGTAAGAACGAGGTCAAGGTCATGGATCATAAGGTCGAGCACCACACTTACTTCCGTTCCCCTTCTGTGCTGACCGGGACGGGGCGGGGGATATTTTGCCAGACGGTGGGCTTCGATGAAGAGAGTATTGGAACTGTTTTTCTGAAGGAAATCCATTGCAGCATTGAATCTTTCCACATGTCCCACAGCAAAAACGATCCCTGCTTTATTTGCCGCATCCACAAGAGTACGGGCTTCATCCACAGTGGCGGCAAGGGGTTTTTCCATCAGGAGATGTTTTTTCATCTCAATAATGGGCATAGCGGTTTCGTAATGCAATGTGGCAGGCACGGCAATGGTGAGGGCATCGCATTTTTCCGCAAGGGCAAGTTCTGAATCAAAGGCTTCCACACCGTACTGGGCGGCAACTTCCTTTGCCGCATTTTTGGAAATATCATACACTCCCACAAGTTCCGCATCCGGATTTTCATTATACAATCTTGTATGATGCTTGCCGAGAACGCCTACCCCGATAACGCCCACTTTCAGTTTTTCTTTTTTGTCAAACATTTTCCACCTCTTTTTTCAATCAGATCAATCCGGCTTTCTGTGCGGCAAGACGTATACCTTCTGCATCCGCTTTATTGAGCCAGGTACCTCCGGCTGCGGCAACTTCCGGCATGGCAAGATAATCTTCCACATTATCAATGGTCACTCCGCCGGTAGGCATAAAGGATACACCCAGATGCTTGTAGGGAGCAGAAATGGCTTTGAGCATTTTCACTCCGCCGGCAGCTTCAGCAGGGAAGAATTTGAAAAAACGGCATCCCAGATCGTATGCCTGTTCGATTTCGGAAGGCGTGCAGATCCCGGGGGCAAAAGCATAGTTATGTTTTACAGCTTCTTTCACCACAGCAGGATTGAATCCGGGGGCAACAGCAAATTTTGCTCCCGCATCAAAAGCACGGTGCAGATCATTCACATTGAGGATCGTCCCGGCACCCACAAACATCTGCGGAAGCTCTTTTGAAACCTGCCGGATGATACTTTCGGCTGCTTCCGTACGGAATGTGATCTCTGCCACGGGCAGAAAATTTTCACACAGCAGACGGCATCTTTCCATCCCGCTTTCCAGATCATTGAGAACAAGAACAGGAATGATCTTATACTTTGCCAGCACTTCTTTCATCATATTTTCCGCCATTTTGTCACCTCTCTTTTTGTTGATTATACGGCTTATCATACAATAATTTACCCTGTTAATGGACTATTTTCAATCAAACATACCGGGAAAAACCTTTTTTTTGCCATACTTTTCTTCTGCGGGAAGATTCTTGAGTATTTCCGGAGAAAAATGATTGTAAAAAAACGCGTATGCGTGTATATTATTATTTATATGTCCCTGTTCCGGGACCTTGAAAATCAACAGAAATAAAATACAAAATAGCAATGATGCAAAAACAACAGGAGGCACACAATGGCTGAAACAAAGAAAAATAATGCCGTACTGGATTTCAACTGTCTGGAAGAAAATTGCAAAGGTGTAGTGAAATTCAATCTCAATGAACTGGATGTGAATGATTTCCAGGTACTCTGCCCTGTATGTCACAGGCCTTATGAATTTGATACTGAACTTACAGTAAAATTCCGGAAACTTGCCAATCTTATCACCGCGTTGCGGGAAGCAGAGCCCATTCTGGGATCTGCAAGTGTGGCAGTAACCGTTCCCGGCGGAGAAGTGAAAGTACCCTATGTACTGCTCCTTACCAGACTCAATACCATGATCTCTCTGGAATTCGGCGACCGTAAAGTGGATTTCCATGTTCTCGTGGAACCCGCCTCCCCCGAAGCATTCCGCTGAGCTTTTCCGTGAACAACTTAATGAGGGAAAAAAACTATGCTTACAAAATTTCTTAAAAAGATCTTCGGCAGCAAGTCCGGGCGTGATGTAAAAAAATTACGCCCCCTTGTGGATAAGATCAATGCTCTGGAAGTCCAGTATCAGAAACTGACGGATGAAGAGCTTAAAGCAAAAACCCCTGAATTTCAGGAACGTCTGAAAAACGGGGAAACGACCGACGACATTCTCTGCGAAGCCTTTGCTGTGGTGAAAAATGCCTGCCGCCGCCTCTGCGGTACAAAAGCGATCGTCTGCGACCATGAACTTACCTGGGATATGATCCCTTTTGATGTCCAGCTTATCGGCGGTATCGTCCTTCATCAGGGCAAGATCGCAGAAATGGCAACCGGGGAAGGAAAGACTCTTGTAGCAACTCTTCCCCTCTACCTTAACGCCCTTACCGGCGGCAACTGTCAGCTTGTCACCGTCAACGATTATCTTGCCAGACGTGACTCCCAGTGGATGGGAACGGTTTTCCGTTACCTGGGGCTGACTGTAGGCTGTATCCAGAATGATCAGGATCCGGAAGAACGCCGCGCCCAGTACAACTGCAACATCACCTACGGTACCAACAGTGAATTCGGTTTTGACTATCTGCGGGATATGGGTATGGCATTCGACCGTTCCCAGCTGGTGCAGAGAGATCACTTTTATGCCATCATCGACGAAGTGGACTCCATCCTCATCGACGAAGCAAGAACGCCTCTTATCATCTCCGGACCAGTGGCAGTTTCCACCAATCAGTTTGCCTCCCTCAAACCTCTCATCGCCGATCTTTTCAACAGACAGAATCTTCTCTGTTCAAGATTGATCCAGGAAGCCAGGACTCTTCTGGAAAAGGAAAACGCAACAGATGATGAAGAGGAACTTGCCATAAGAAAGCTCCTCCAGGTGAAATTCGGGATGCCCCGGCATAAACAGCTTGCCCATGTCCTTGAAGACAGCAGTATCCTGAAAGCTCTGGAAAAAATGGAAATGGCTGTCCGCAGTGAACAGAACCGGGGACTTTTACAGGATGTCCAGGCAGATCTTTTCTTTGCAATGGATGAAAAACAGCATGAAGCCGACCTTACAGAAAAGGGCAGACAGGCTCTTGCCCCGGATGATCCGGATGCCTTCATCCTCCCCGATCTTCTGGAATCCATCCACAATATCGAAAACGATACAAACTATTCTGAAAAAGAACGTCTTGCCAGGAAACAGGAGTTCCAGCAGGAATATATCCGCAAAAGCGAAAAATTGCAGAACCTTTCCCAGCTTCTGCGTGCATACTGCCTTTTTGAAAAGGATGTACACTATGTAGTGGCGGAAGGACAGGTGCTTATCGTTGACGAACATACAGGAAGAATCCTTCCCGGACGCCGTTTCAGCGACGGACTGCATCAGGCTCTGGAAGCCAAAGAGGATGTGACCATTGAACGGGAAACCCAGACCCTTGCCACTATTACCATCCAGAACTATTTCCGTATGTACAAAAAACTTGCCGGTATGACCGGTACTGCGGAAACAGAAGCCGGGGAATTCCACCAGATCTACAAACTGGATGTGGTGGTCATCCCCACCAACCGTCCCTGTCAGAGAGTGGATATCCACGACTCCGTTTACAAAACAAGACGTGAAAAATTCAAAGCCGTCGTGGATGAAACTGTGGAAGCCTACAAAAGAGGTCAGCCTGTCCTGCTGGGTACCATCAGCGTGGAAGATTCCGAGATCCTGAGCAAGATGCTGAAACTCAGAAAGATCCCCCACAACGTACTGAACGCCAAAAACCATGAACGGGAATCCGAGATCGTGGCGCAGGCGGGAAGAAAATATGCAGTTACCGTTGCCACCAATATGGCGGGCCGCGGTACTGACATTAAACTCGGCGAAGGTGCGGCGGAACTGGGCGGCCTTTTTGTTATCGGCAGTTCCCGCCATGATGCACGGCGTATCGACCGTCAGTTGAGAGGACGCTCCTCCCGTCAGGGGGATCCGGGTTCCTCCCGTTTCTATGTATCTCTGGAAGATAATCTTATGCGGCTCTTCGGTTCCGACAAGATCGTAAAGATCATGGAACACTTTGGTTTGGAGGAAGGGGAGGAATTGCAGCACCCCTGGCTTTCCAAATCCATTGAAACCGCCCAGAGAAGAGTGGAACAGTACCATTTCTCCATCCGTAAACGCACACTGGAATACGATGATGTGATGAATAAGCAGAGAGAAGTCATTTACGGTTTCCGTAAAGAAACACTTTTCAATGATGACTGCCGTTCTCTTATTTTCACCATTGTGGACAATGAAGTTTACCGGCATGTACAGAGAGCCATTGCGGAAGTGGATAAAGATTCCAACTGTCCCATCAACCTGCCCAAACTTGCCGCATGGCTCAATACCACATTCCCCATCGGGTTCGAGGAAAAAGAGCTTGCCATTTTCAAAGCAAAAGGTCAGCCGGATGTGGATAAGATCACAGACCTTGTGGTCAACCGGGTAAAAGAGATCTATGAGATCAAGGCTTCCGCCGAAGATCCGGAAGGTCTGAAATATCTGGAACGGAGCATCATCCTCAATGCCATCGACCGTTTGTGGCAGGATCATCTTTATGCCATGGACAGTCTGCGTGACAGCATCGGACTGCGTGCTTATGCACAGAAAGATCCTCTTGTGGAGTATAAACAGGAAGCCTTTGCCATGTTTGAAAATCTGATGGATGACATCAGTAACGAGATCATTGCAAAAATGTTCCTTTCCGCCACAAATATGGAAGCCTTCCAGAAAATGTTTGATGCCAATCCCAGAAGTCAGCAGCTCATATTCCAGAATATTGATGATGGAGTCTCCACCGGTGCCCCCCAGAGCCCTGTGGAATTTGACGGCAGTGAACTCCCCCCGGATGTTGCTTACAGCGGAGAAGGTCCCATGCCGGAACTGCCTCCGGAAATCGAGCTTACCTATCACAATGCTGCTCCCCAGATCGGCAGAAACGATCCCTGTCCCTGCGGAAGCGGCAAAAAATATAAAAAATGCTGTGGAAAATAAAGTAAAGTATAAAAAAGGAGATAAAAATGGTTACTGTCGGAATCACCTCTTACAGTCTTTCCCGCGCAATAAACAGTGAAAAAATAAGTATTCCGGAAGCCATCCGTCTTGCTGCGGAACTTGGTGCAAAGCACTTTGAAGTAAGTCCTTCCGGAAAACTCATCCTCAACGGTAATGATGAACTTACTTCTCTTGTGAGAGAGGAAGTGAAAAAAGCCGGAATGGAATTGAGTTCCTATACTGTGGGAGCCAACTTTGTCCAGCCCGATATGGAAGCATACCGTAAAGAGATCGAAAGAGTGAAAACGGAAGTGGAAGTTGGTGCAAAACTCGGCGTAACAAGAATGCGTCACGACTGCGGCTGGAGAGGCGGGGAGGAAAACACCCAGGAAAACTTTGAAAAAGATTTCCCCCTTTTCGTGGATGCCTGCGGTGAAATCGCGGATTATGCGGCAAAATACGGCATTACCACCAGCGTGGAAAATCACGGTTTCTATGTACAGAGCAGTGAACGGGTACGCCGTCTGATCGTTGCTGTGGGCAGAAAGAATTTCCGTACTACTCTGGACGTGGGCAACTTCCTCTGCGTGGATGAAGATCCGGTTTCCGCAGTTATGAACAATCTTCCCTACGCCTCCATGATCCACTTCAAGGATTTCCATATCCGCCGCCAGGCCACCCCTCCGCCGGATACAGCAGGCTACATCAAAACTCTCCACAACAAATATATCCGCGGAGCCATCACCGGTGACGGCGATGTGGATCTGGATACCATTTCCAAACTCATCAAGGCATCCAACTATGAAGGATTCCTTTCTGTTGAATTTGAAGGTTGGGGCGATTGCATCGAAGGATGCACAAGAGCCATGAAAAACGTTCTGGCGATCTTTGAAAGAAACTGATTTTTCCCGTATGGAAAAACAATCATAAAAGACCGTGAAAAAGGGGCTGTTGCAAAACCTCAAAAAAGGTGAGCAACAGCCTTTTTTATTGTTTGAGCTGAATATTGGAGGTATAACAGGTCATAACAGGGGAGAATTATACCTTATTTTATAAATACACAAGGCTATTTATTCCATT
>JAZKZE010000006.1:0-11642 GCA_045612485.1 Victivallales bacterium
GCACTTTCTTCCAGTCTTTTTCTCAGAGAAGCATTTTCACTCTGTGTCTGTTTTGCCGCAAGATTGGAGGCATTGCCGGAATTCTGCAATGCCGTGATTTTTCCGCGCAATTCCTCGTTGGCTATTTTTTCATTCAAAAGCTGTTTATCCTTACTCAAAGCATTTTCTCTGCTTTTTTCAAGTTCCTTCTGTACTGCCACTGTGGAATCTTTTGCCTGTTTCAGTTGGGCTGAAGCAATAATACGCTCTTCTTCCATGGCTTTCTGCATAAGTTTGATACGGCTGTCCAGGGATTTTTTGTCGTAAATGACTCCCTGAAGCTGTTTTTTCAATGCAATAAGCTCTCTGTTCTGTTCCTGTATGACCTGGGAAAGCCCCGTACTCTTTGCTTTTTCCTCAATGACCATTTTGTCATATTCACGGGTTTTGCTCAGACGGAGTTTTTCCACATTATCATATTTGAGTTTCAGCAGGGCAATTTCTTTTTCCAGTCTGGCTTTTTCTGCGAGAAGTCCGCGCACCTGTCTTTCGGCTGCCTGGCCGGAAGCTGCCTGGATCCGGGCAGAGGTAAGAGCTTTTTTCGCTTCATCCAACTGGACACGCAATGCTGTATTTTCCGCACTCTGTCTGGTTTGGACGGCAGTAAGCTGCTGACTGGTGGATCCTCCGGGGGAAATCGCTTTTCTTGCGGTAGCAGGGAGAGTTCTTCTGATCCTTTCCTTTGCTACTTCAATACGCTGTTCCGCTCTTCCGATACGGTATTCGATCACATCTTTATTCCATTTCGGATTGAGTTTTCTCACTTTTCTGAAAGATTCCAATGCCGCAGTATAATGCGCTATGGCATCTGGATATTTTCTTGAGATCATTTTGTGTTCCGCGTTCTGGAAATCTTCAAACCCCTTCCGCCATAAAGTCCAGATCTGATTATTGATTGCCGCATTATTTGTACTTTGTGCCTGCACTGCGATCACTGTGACAAGTGAACAGGCAAAAACAAGGCAGAATATAAGAAGTGTACTTTTTCTCTTGTATTTGAGCATTTGCAAAAATTTCATCGGTCAACCTTTTCCTCTCCGGGTATTTTCCCGCTTTATATTTTATATAAAAACAATCTCATTCCTATAATTTATCCTGACAATACTCAAAATGCAAATGCCTGAAAAGTTTTCGGTGTATTTTTTTTGATTTTTCCCCGCACTGTGAAGATAAATGGCAGAAAACTGCGCATGATATGGCGCAGAAAAGGTATGGACAACCAAAAAGGAAAATTATTTTTTTCTTTTTTCAGCAAGAAATTTTTTCATTTTATCCTGCAGGGATGCCGGAACAAGGACATCTGCACAAAAATATCCTTCTTCATCATAGCGGGCTTTGTATAATGTACATTTGGAATGAAGCAAGGCTACTTCCACACCGTTTTGCGGTGGAACAGCCACGCTCATGAAAACATTTTCCCTGCCGCAGTAAGAGGTAAGTTTCCGCAGCAGTTCCTCAAACCCTTCCCCGGTTTTTGCTGAAACAAACACCCCCTGCGGAGCAACATTACGCAATCTTGCCATAATGACCGGATCATGTTGCAAGTCGCATTTATTGAATACGACCAGCATTTTTTTGTCATCCGCTTTCAGTTCTGTCAAAACAGAAAGAGTTGTTTCCCAGTGGGATTCTACATGAGGACTGGAAGCATCCAGTACCAGAAGCAGAAAATCCGCGATAACGGCTTCTTCCAGAGTGGATTTGAATGCCTCCACCAGACTGTGGGGCAGTTTCCGTACAAAACCTACGGTATCCGTAAGTAATACTTCTGTTTTATCCGGCAGTTCCAGACGTCTTGTTGTGGGATCAAGGGTGGCAAAAAGTTTGTCTTCCGCAAGGACATCTGCCCCGGTAAGCGCATTGAGAAGAGAGGATTTGCCTGCATTGGTGTAACCGATGATGGCACAATTGGAAATACTGTTTCTTGTTCTGGATTTTCTCTGCGTTGTACGCTGTTTACGGACAACGGCAAGTTCCTCTTCCAATGCCGCGATCTTTCTCTTTACCATGCGGCGGTCATATTCGATCTGTTTTTCTCCTGCACCGCGGGAACCTATGGCACCGCCCTGCTGCCGGGAAAGGTGGCTCCATGCCCCGGCAAGTCTGGGCAGATAGTAGCGGTTTCTTGCAAGTTCCACCTGAATGACAGCTTCTCTTGTTGCAGCTCTGGAGGCAAAAATATCCAGGATGACCTCCTGTCTGTCATAGACCTCCATTTTGCAGAATTTTTCAATGTTTCTCTGCTGGGATGGCCCCAGGGGACAGTCAAAGACCAGTATGGCACATTTGAGATTTTTTGCCTGGCTTTTGATCTCTTCAAGTTTACCGGAACCAATATAAAATTTGGGGTTTACGGTATGCAGAGGTGCCGTAATGGAACCTTTTACTTCTATCCCCAGGGTTTTGACCAGTTCGGCAAGTTCCGCTATGTATTCTTTTACGGCACTTTCCGGAGTTTCATGATCCTGTATCCCTACAAGAAAAGCTCCGGAAAAATCCTCTTTGGTTTCTCCGGCTTCTTCTGTTGTTTTCCGGCAGGAGTCTGCCGCATCCCCCGTTTCCTGAAGGGACAGGGGAAGAACTTCTGTTTCATCTTTATTTTTCCGGATCTCTCCGCGGATCATGAAAGAAATACCTTTTTATTTCAGAGGTTGTTTTTCAATACTTTATAATTTTTGATAAAGTAATTCACTCCGGAATAGATCGTGAACAGGGTGGTGATAAGCATGATGCTGTACCAGACGATCCAGACGGGTCTGTAAAAAATATCGAATCCGAAAAGTTTGATCCAGCCGGCTCCCCCCACAAGCAGGACTCCCATTTGCAGACAGGTTTTGAGTTTGCCTGTCATATCTGCCGAGATAACTTTGCCTTCTTTCAAAGCGATCATACGCAAGCCGGTCACGAGAAACTCTCTGGAGATCATGACTACCACCATCCAGCTGGGGATGATCTGATAATCTGCCATCATAATATAGGTGGCAAGGATGAAGATCTTGTCGGCAAGGGGATCGGCAAGACGGCCGAAGTCGCTTTCGCAGTGATATTTTCTTGCAAGATAGCCGTCAAAAAGGTCGGTCACTCCGGCAATAATGGCAAGAAAATATGCCACAACATGGCAGATGTGAGCGGTTTCTGCTGTAAAGTTGATAAAATTGGGTTTTACACTTCTGGCGTCGATATTGGCAAGAGCCAGAAAGACAAAGATCAGAATGATCCTGCTTACGGTAAGCTGATTGGGTAAATTTTTCATCCACTTCATTTTTTTTACCTTTTTTTATAAAAATATTGTATTAAAATAAATTATTTTTTCTTCTTTGCCGGGGTGTATTCAGCAAGAATATCATATTCGGAAACCTGTTTGACAAGACATTTTACTCTCATGCCGGGATGCAGTTCCGCATCAAAACTTTCGACATAAACCAGATTGTCAATATCCGGAGCGTCGATAATGGTACGCCCCACCCATACATTTTCCACTTCCGGAGCGTCAATGATGACTTCCACTTTTTTTCCCAGAAGTGCCTTGTTATACTTTTCAGAGATCCCGGATTGTACTTCAAGAATGGCTTTTCTTCTTGCTTCTCCGAGTTTGGCAGAAGGTTTGCCCGGCATTTTTGCTCCGGGCGTTCCTTTTTCCGGAGAGTAGGCAAATACCCCCAGACGCTGGAATTTGATCTCCTGTACTAATTCCATGATTTTCCGGAAGGCTTCTTCCGTTTCCCCGGGAAAACCTGTCATAAAAGTTGTACGCAAAGCAAAACCGGCCTTTTTCAGCTTCCGCAGAACATTTTTTGTATCTTCTTCAAAAATCTTTCTGTTCATATTTCTCAAAACGCCATCATCAATATGCTGAATGGGCATTTCCAGACACTTTACAAGATGTTTCATTTCTGAAAGTACGGCAATAAGTTCATCTGTTACCCCTGCCGGATGCAGGTACATAAGACGGATGAGGTGATCGCCTTCCAGCTTATCCAGTTCCGTCATCAATTCCGGAAGAAGGCTTTTGCCTGTAATATCTTTTCCGTAGGCACTGGTATCCTGGGCAATGACGATAAGTTCCTTTACTCCGGAAGATATGAGATTTTTTGCCTCCTGAACGATGGACTCCAATTTTCTGCTGCGTAATTTTCCCCGGATGGAGGGGATCAGACAATAAGTACAGCAGTTATCACAGCCGTCGGAAATTTTCAGATAGGCATAATGGGAACTTGTGAGCTGCAATCTGGGAGTATCGCACTCATAAATAAAATCTTTTGTGGTGACAGGAGTTTTTCCAGATCCGCCTTTATCTATATACTCTTTCAGGATCTTTCCTGTAGAAGAGGTATCATCTATCCCGATAAAAAGATCTACAAGGGGAAACTCTTTTTTCAACTCTTCAACAGGGGTGTGTGCCACAAGACAACCGCCCACACAGATCATTCTGCCCTTTTTCTTTTTTTTCCATTCTTCCGCTTCCCTGATATGGGAAGAGGCTTCTTCTCTCGCAGATTTCAGAAAAGCGCAGGTGTTGATGTAACGGACATTTTCCTTTCCTTCAGCAGTCAGTCCGATCCCTTCCTGTAAAAAAGAAGCGGCAGCAATTTCCGTTTCCACAAAATTTTTCGCACAACCCAGACTGGTAAGGGCTGCAATGGAAATTTTTTCTGTTTTACCTGTTTTTTTATCTGCTTTTGTCATATTTGATTCTGTCGAAAAAGGTTGTTTTGTTTTTCTGAATAGTTTAAACCGTATAATTAATATAACATGGCTTCCGGTTTTTTGCAAGCTGTATGCAGGAATCTTTTCTGTTCATATTGACTTGAAGAAAAAAAGTGCTATTGTAATACACTAAATAATCAATAAGAAAAGAGGGGTGGAAAACAATGGGGTGTATGGAAAATTCTCTCTTCCTGGAGTGGAAATATTTTAGCGGTGCAGAATTGCCGGAAGAACTGAAATTTTTTGAAAACCAGACAGGAGAAGAACTGCTTCTGCCTGACGGAAGAAAAATCAACGGGGAAAAATTTGATTTTCCGCCTCTGGAAGAATTTGATTTGAATACCGTTCTTCCCCGGAAGATCAATGTATCTGAAAGATTTGTCCTTACAGGCAGTTTTGTTTCCGGTAAAGAGGATAAAATCCTTCTGGGATTTGCCTACAACTGGAGGTGGGTACTTTTTTTCAATG
Source organism: Victivallales bacterium (assembly GCA_045612485.1). Lineage (GTDB taxonomy): Bacteria > Verrucomicrobiota > Lentisphaeria > Victivallales > UBA1829 > RGIG5327. The sequence continues at coordinate 5,215 of JAZKZE010000006.1, forward strand.
GAAAGATGCTTCTTGATGCAAGAGAAAGCGGCAACAGTGAACGGCCCACTATGGCAAAAAATCACATTCTGGAACTGGATGTGAAGAAAGGTAAAAATCGGCTGCTTCTTGTTCTCTACGGTTCGGGTGCTATGGAATTTGCCTGTAAACTTATGGGAAAAAGAGAGCCTCTTGCTTTTCAATATCTGCCTTTTGTCACATTTCCTGACGCGGAAGAAAATGCAGTAAGTATTACTTTTTCCGGTAATGCGGTAAGTCCTGCTGCCGTAGATTACCGCATTAAAGGGGAGGTGGAGTGGAAAAGGAACTATGATGATCTGGGAGGGCAGATCAGGCATGACAGAAAAGTACATGCAGTCCGGTTGCCGGATCTTCTCCCGGGAAGAGAATATGAATACAGAGCCGTGTTGTTGGATGATAAAAGAATTTGGGAGGAAATTTATTCTTCCATTGAAACATTTCATACACCGGTAACAGAAGGGGAATTTTCTTTTGTGGTTACGGCTGATCTGCAAAATATATCCACCCGCAGAAAATTTCTGGAAGATCTGCTGGGAAAAAAATCTCCTTTCAAACCGGATTTCTTTGCTTTCTGCGGCGATCTTTTCTGGACAAGCGATTTTGATCTTTCTGTAATGGAGCAATTTATCCTGCCTTACAGGGAAATAACAAATAATCAGCTTCCTGTGGTGATGGTACGGGGAAACCATGAAATATATGGCAAAGATTCCAACCGTTATTTTGAATACTTTACTCCGCCATATCCGGGCAGGGAAGGGTACTATATGTTCCGCTGGGGAAATGTTTGTTTTATAGTGCTGGATTTCTGTGATGATGCACCCCGTATGCCGGCACCTTCCACAAGGCAGTATCATAATTTTGCTCCTTATCTTGAAGCGGAAAGCCGATGGCTGAAAAATGCGGTGAAACAACCTGTGTGTCAGGAGGCACGATACCGGATCGTATTGGCTCACGGAGTTCCTGTGGGGGATAGTACTTCTTATATGCCGGAAAACATCCGTAAGGTCATAGATCCTTTTTTTGCCGGAAAAGAGCCGCCTGTAAAGATCCATCTCTGGCTTGGCGGACACACGCACCGGCCCATGCGCAGTATCCCCGGAGAAAATGCTTTCTATTGTATGCTTTCTCCTGATGAATTTGTGAAAAAAGGTGTCCTTCCGCCAGACGGTATGAATTATCATTTTCCTGTTGTTGTGACAGGGGGACCCAATTCCCTGTTTCCGGAAAATATGCAGTTTACTTCCATTGAGGTGAAAGTAAGTGAAAAAGGTCTTCTTGTAAAAAGTCATGACCGTTATCAGAATGAATTTGATTCTTTTATCATACTTCCGGATGGCTCGGTCGGAGAGATCCAAAGAGCAGAAGAGTATAAAAAGCGGGAATATTGAAAACTCTTTTTCCGATATAAAAAAGTGCTGCCGCATTCCTGTAAGATTTTGCAGCAGCACTTTTTTCTTTTGACAGGATAGATCAGTAAGGTGTTTGAGGATTTTTCATTACAAAGGCGGGATCTTCTTCCAGAAATTCCGCAGTAAAATATTCTCTTTTATCTTCCGGGATGTTTTCCATATAGAAAATCTCTTTTTCCTCATTGCCGTTCAAAAATATATTTTCTCCGTTCAACAGGAAAGAAAATTCCTTTTCCGTAAGATTGAGAAGCGTTGCTTTCCCGGCTTTTCCCGTAAACGCATACTGCATGGGAGCAGTCTTTGTAAAATCTGTCAGCAGCTCTTCCGGGAACAGAAGGACTCCTTCATCTGTCATATAAATGATCCTGAATTCATTCGGGGCAAGCAAAAGATGCTTTTTTAATAATTTTCCATTGGAAACGAAACGCACATCCCCATACAGGTCACTATCCAGATTCAAACAGTAGATCACCTTTCCGAAATCTGTACGGTATATTGCATAGCGGACAGTATCAGGAGTGATCAGTTCAAAATCCCCTCTGTGGGCGCGGACTGCACTTCGGACAAGATTTTCTCCGAAGGCACGCAATCCGTCTGCTCCGGGTTTTGTTGTTGTGGTAACGGTAAGAACCATACCTTTTCCCAGGGCGTGTTCCACAACTATGGGATGATTGCCGAGATCTTCCAGAGTATCTCTTACTTTTGTTGTCAGACCAGCAAGAACTTTTGCATTTTGTGTTGTAAGATTGATCTCCACTTCCTGTATATTGCCTATGAAATACGGATCGCATCTAAGCCCTTTATCTGCAAAACTGTACACGGCAAAAGAGGATTTGACGGCATATTTTATTCCCCTGACATCTTCCTTTACCATTTTGCCAGCCCGGAATCCGCACAGGGCGGAAAGATCGCCGTTATTGTAAAGTTTTACCGGATCACCTCTGCGTTCAGCTGTATCGAAGTGGGAAAGATAAATCACAAGATGTCCGCCGTTTTCCACATAGGAAATCAATTTTTCATACAGGGAAGCATCCATTCTGTTGCTGCCGGTAAAGAGGATGAGTTTATACCGGGAAAAATCAGCATCAGGGCAGGTGATATCCAGTTGACCGCAGGGCGGATTGCCGCTGAAATCAAATTCTCCCGCAATATTGGCATGGAAAAAATCTTCCCGTTTGAAGAGAGCATCATATAATTTCCAGCCCTTTTCCGCATCTGAAGACTCCCACTCTTTTCCGTTTTCATATTGTCCCCATGAATAGGGATTCCAGATTCCCGGGTGTCCGTCATCCTGACCCAGCATCATGGCGCAGGGACATTCCGGCCCGGAGCGGCTGCGGGTATGAATCTTGCTTAATGCGTAAAGTGTACGCAATTCTTTTCTGGCAAGACGCATTTCTTCTGTATTGAACGCGTATTCTTTTGCGTGCGGCAATGCGTATTTAAGATGTCCCGATTCCGGAAAAATAAATTCGGCTCCGGAAAGATAGGAGAGATAAAGAGAATCATGCCATCTTTTCAGCCACAGGGCATCCAGCTGAAATCCGCCGTACCATTCCATGGCGATATGGACTCCCCAGAGCATATCTTTTACTTTCGCCGCTCCCCGGATGGCGGAAAGGGTTATCAGGGGATCGCCGGGCAGCAGTTCCAGACACAATCCGTCAATGCCTGCTTCCGTATGGTAGGAAAACTGAATACTGGATTCCACATTGAAAAGCGGCAGATCAGCAATCTTTTCCCGTTCATATTTCAATTCGCTTTTCAGATAATCCACATAAACTTTGTGTGCTTCCTGTTCATTTTTGCAAGGCGGCAGATTCAGATAATTATTAGCCTGTGCCTTTATTGTATATTCCTTCGGCCAGTAGCAGAGACCTCCGCACTCACCAATGGCATATCTTCCCAGAAAATATTCACCGCCTTCTGCGGCGATGCGCTCGATATCTTCTTTGGAAAGGGCGTCGTTGCGCCAGCGGGTATGATTGCCCCGGTGAATGATCTCACTTAAAAGGACATAGATTTTATTTTCTTTGCAATGACGCATGAAAAGGAGGCTCTCTTCCAATGTTTCCGGAAGAAAGGTAAGAACAATATTTCCCAGACGCAATTTCCTGAAATCCTGTAATGTGTCAAGTCCATTCCAGATGGACGCACCCACCAGGGGAAGTGGCATTGTCTTTTTATCCATGTGTATTCCTTTTTGTGAAATGTTTGAATAATGGTGCGGAAATAAGTTTCTTGTATAATATAACCGACATACATTATAAAGTCAAATCCGGACCAGCTGGATCGGGAAAGAAAACTGGATCGTAAATACAGATAAGTAAAAGGCAGATGAAAAATGGAAAATAAGCAAAAAAACACACCCTGAAAGTATGATGTGCTTTCAAGGTGTGTTATATTTTGATTTCTGAATATTTTTCAGGAAAGAGACAGAAATCAATAGTTTTTGGCTTCCAGTTCAAAGTAGGCTTTGGGATGTTTGCATACCGGGCACATTTCAGGGGCTTTGGGACCCACATGGATGTGCCCGCAGTTGCGGCATTCCCAGGGGTTGTCGCCGATGCGTACCCAGACTTCACCGGATTCCAGATTGGCAATAAGTTTGCGGTAACGTTCTTCGTGACGCTTTTCGATTTCTGCTACTTTGGCAAGCTGGATGGAAAGTTCGGTGAAACCTTCTCTGGCAGCTTCTTCGGAGAAGTTTTTGTACATTTCGGTCCATTCTTCATGTTCACCGGCAGCTGCGGCAAGAAGATTGGCTTTGGTATCTCCGATCCCGCCCAGAGCTTTGAACCAGAGTTTTGCGTGTTCTTTTTCGTTGTTGGCAGTCTGTTCAAAGATCGCAGCGATCTGTTCATAACCTTCTTTGCGGGCAACGCTGGCAAAATAGGTGTATTTGTTGCGTGCCTGGGATTCCCCTGCGAAAGCGTAAGCGAGATTGGCGGCGGTTTTGCTGTCTTTGAATTCCATAGATTCCTCCTTAGTTGTTTTTTTATTATTTCTCCGGCAGATGTCAGTAAATTAAAATGAAAACATCCCCTCTTGAAATCTGGTAAGTGAATATACCATAAAAAAGAAAAGAATACAAACGGCGTTTTATATTTTTTTGATATTTTTTGTAAAGCAAGCGGCAGGAAAGTGCAAATTTTGCTCTTCTGAATGAAATTATTTGAAGAAAAATCACAAAAAATCAAAAAAAACTGGAAAAATTTTCCTTACCCGTGTATATTATAAAATCTATCATTAACCGGAGTAAAGAAAATGAGTGCAAAAAAATTTGAGATCCGCATCAGCAGCGAAGAATGTAAAGGCTGCAGAAGATGCGTGAGTGCTTGCCCGAAGAAACTCATTTCGGTGGGTAAGGTTATCAACAAACAGGGGTATTTTGCTGTTACAGCGGAAGAACCCGGAAACTGTATCGGCTGCGGGTCCTGTTTCTATCAGTGTCCTGAACCCGGTGCCATCACGATCGTTGAGATCACAGAAGATTGAGGTATGACGATGGAATTGAACAACAGACTTCTTCTGAAAGGGAACGAAGCGGCTGTTTACGGTGCATTGCTTGCCGGATGCGACAGTTATTTCGGATATCCCATCACCCCTGCAAGTGAAGTTGCCCAGACTGCGGCACTTCTTTTCCCCAAACTCAACCGTGTGTTCATTCAGGCGGAATCCGAGATCGGGGCTATCAATATGGTCATCGGCGGTTCCGCCTCCGGACGCAGAGTGATGACTGCCAGTTCCGGACTGGGGATCAGTCTCAAACAGGAAGGAATGAGCTATCTTGCTGCTTATGAACTTCCTGCTGTTATTGTTGACGTGACCCGCGGCGGTCCCGGTCTGGGAAATATCGGTCCTGAACAGTCTGACTACTTCCAGCTGGTCAAAGGCGGCGGACACGGCTCTTATAAGTGCCTTGTGTTCACCCCCAACTGCGCCCAGGAAATGTGCGATATGACAATGGAAGCCTTCCGTATGGCTGAAAAATACCGTATGCCTGCCTATGTTATGGCTGACGGTGTGATCGGTCAGATGATGGAATCCCTCACACTTCCCGAACCTGTGAAGTATGATTATGATCCTGAATGGAAAATGGGGCGTGTCGTAAACGGGGAAGCCAATATCCATACTTCTATTTATATGGAATATGATGACCTTGAAGCATTGAACCACAAGCTTCAGGCAAAATACAAACTCATCCAGGAAACCGAACAGAGATGTGAAGAACTGGAAACCGAAGATGCGGAACTTGTGATCGTTGCATACGGTATCTGTTCCCGCGTTGCTTCCGGTGTTGTTTCTATTCTCCGCAAGGAAGGATTGAAAGTGGGATTGGTCCGTCCCCAGATGGTGTTCCCGTTCCCCTCCGATACTTTGCAGAAACTGGTGAACAAAGGCAATGTGAAGACTTTTGTAAGTCTGGAAATGTCTGCCGGTCAGATGATCGAAGATATCCGCCTTGCCATCGAATGCAAACGCCCTGTGCATCTCTGCAACAGAATGGGCGGACATATTCCCAACTGTGATGACGTCTGCGATGCCGTCCGTAAAATCTATAATGAGGTGGCAAAATGAGTGAAAAAGTAAAATTCGGCAGAAGTCCGGTCTTTTTTGAATCCTTCAACCGCAAACCCGGTGTTGCAAAGAAAAATATGCACTACTGTCCCGGATGCGGTCACGGAATATTGCACAAACTGATTGCGGAAGCTATTGATTTCCACGGTATCCAGAAAGATACCATGTTCATTGCTCCCGTAGGCTGTGCTGTGTTCTCCTACTACTATTTCAACTGCGGAAGTATCTCTGTTCCCCACGGCCGTGCGCCTGCCGTCGGTACCGGGATCGCCCGTTCCCAGCCGGATTCCTATGTGATCTCCTATCAGGGGGACGGTGACCTGGGCGCTATTGGTTTCAATGAATTCATCCAGGCTGCCAACCGCGGTGAAAAGATCACTGTATTCTTTGTAAATAACTCCAACTATGGTATGACCG
>JAZKZE010000007.1:0-8317 GCA_045612485.1 Victivallales bacterium
GCGCCTGCGTTCATTCGGGCAAAAAACGCCCTCATTCTCTCGCACCTTCGTGCTCGCTGCTGGCTCATACGCTCACAATTCCTTGTGAGCGTCCGCAAGGCGATTGCCCTGCGGTTCATTCGCACATCCACTGCGCGCTGGTTGGCAACCGCCTCGCCTGGCAACCGAACATTTCTTTTTTTTCCATGATTTTATGGGACAGCTGTGTAAATTTCCTTTTCCTGCATAAGGCGGAAAACTGACCAGGAGGGGGCTTTTCCCGTTTATGGAAGGTAAAAAGAAAGTTTTTTTCTCTTTTTTTCCCTTGTCACCTTGTTTTTTTGCCTGGAAAAGTGCATATTAATAATGTAATAAAAGAATGTATTTTTGAAAATGAAAAGACGGTTCTCCGTCTGCAATAAAAATATGAGAGGATTTTGAATATGAAAAAATTTACAGCAGTTTTTCTTGTTACGGCATTGATGTTTCTTTTTGCCGGATGTTCGGCAAAAGTGGTCATTCCCGAGGAGGTGTTGCAGCTGCCGGAACATACGGAAGTATATACTGCATGCAATTTGTGGTATAATAATGCTGAAAAACCGGAGGAGCCTGCGGAAATTGATGAACTCAATATTATGAAAGGGGAGATTCTGCCTTTCGGTACCCGGATCGAATTTCTTCCTTCCAATGAAGATGGGATCGCTTTCAGAAGGGTGAAAGATAACAAAGTATTCCGTTTCCGGTACGATCTTGCAAAAAATGTGGAATCTGTTGAAACCGTCATAAAGAAATTTTTTACCGTGAAGACACCGGAAGAACTTGCTGCCGGGATCCGTCCCCTGGATCTGGAAAAGCTCAAAAGAGGGCTTATTGAGAAGGGTATGCGGCGCAAAGAGGTACTTCTCGGTTACGGAAATCCCCCTCCGTTGCGTACACCGGCACTTAATGTGGATACCTGGACTTATTTCGTAGATTTCGGGATCACAAGAAGAGTTGTATTCTTTGACAACAGGGTCATTGACATTATCCAGCTTGACTGAAGAAGCCGGGAAAGGGATGAAAAATGCTTTTTACCGGAGAAGAATTAAAAAAAGTTCTGGGGGAAAATCCTTCTGTAACATTTCAAACCCCTGGAAATTCTCTTTTACCTGATATTGAGGAAATTTCCACAGATTCCCGCAAGAAGATGAAAAATGCCCTTTTCATTGCACTGGACGGGGAAAGATTCGATGCGCATGATTTTATCGCCTCTGCTGTGGATAATGGAGCTGTGCTTGTTTGTGCCGACCGGAAGAAAGCGCATAAAGTCCCCGGAAATATCCCCGTGATCTTTGTGGATTCCCCCCTTTATACCTATCAGACACTTGCCCGGAATTACCGTTTGCGTTTCAAAGATCTGAAAGTGATCGCTCTTACCGGGTCCTGCGGCAAGACCAGTACAAAGGAAGCCTTGCGAGCGATTTTCAGTGAGTATGCCGGGAAGGAAAAGGTTCTTGCCACTGAAGGAAATACCAATAACCAGATCGGGGTTCCGCAAAACCTTTTCCGGTTGACGCCGGAACATAAATATGCCATTATTGAAATGGGGACAAACCATTTCGGCGAGATCCGGCCTGTTGCGGAAACTGCCATGCCAGATGCCGCTATGATCGTTTCCATTGGAAGCTGTCATCTGGAATATCTCAATAATTTTGAAGGGGTGGCGACGGAAAAAGGGGAGATTTTTTCCTTTCTGCCCAAAAATGCCCCCTGTGTGATCCCCTTTCAATGTCCCGCTGTGGAGATATTGCGGGAGAGGGCGTTGAGGAGATCGGAAAATATCTTTACTTTCGGGGAAGACAAAGGTTGTGCGGTAAGTTTTACCTATCTTGGCGGAAATATTGATGGAGCCTCCTTCCTGCTTTCCGACGGCAATGATGAGGTCAAAGTGAATTCTCCCGTTGCCGGAAAACATCAGGCGCAGAACGCATCCGGGGCGGCTGCAATGGCTCTTGCCTTCGGGATCCCGCTGGAAATGATTGCCCGGGGACTGGAAAAAACAGTGCTTCCCGGAATGAGAATGCGGAAAAGTGAACATAATGGTGCTGTCTGGCTCAATGATGCGTATAATGCCAATCCGGACAGTATGAAAGCAAGTCTTTCCTGGCTTGCCGGATTTGCGGACAGTAAAGAAACGATTCTTGTTCTCGGGGATATGGGGGAACTGGGGAAAAATTCTTTACGGGAACACATCAAGGTATTGGAATTTGCCTGTGAAAGATTTCCTTTTGCAAAGATCATTTGTGTGGGAAAGATGATGCAGCAGGCTTATGATGTGATGGAACTTGTTTCCAATAAGGAAAATGTCACTGTTTTTGCAGGAACGGATGAGGCGGTTTCTTATGTACGCGGAAGTGCGGTTTCCGGTAAACTTCTTTTCCTGAAAGCCTCCAATTTCATGCAGTTTACAAAACTGGAACCTTCTGCTGCCGGAGTTTGAAATGAGAGAAGGGCTTATTCTGTCTTCTTTACTGGAAATTCTTGCCCCCATACTGGTTTCCTGTGAAAATAAAGAAGCCTTTCCTTCTTCTGTTGCCGGGGTTGTCTCCCATTCCGGAAAAGTGGAAAAAGATTTTATTTTCTGTGCTGTGGAGGGGGCTGCTGCTGACGGGCATATATTTATTCCAGCAGCATTGGAAAAGGGGGCAAAAGTCATTGTTCACTCCCATGGGGAAAATTTACCGGAGGGGGTCGTTTCCATCAAAGTAAAAGATTCCCGTCTGGCGTGGGCATTATGCAGCAGCTTTTTTTACGGGAAGCCGGCTGAAAAACTCAAGATTTATGCCGTTACAGGCACAAACGGCAAAACATCCATCGCCTTTATGGTAAAGAAACTTCTGGAATATGCAAAAGGGGAAAAGACCGGGCTTGTTTCCACAGTGGAATATGATTGCGGGGAATCTTCCCGTATCCTGGAAGGAGTCCGGACAACGCCCGATGCCATGCTGTTACAGGAGTTTTTTGCAAAAATGGTGGAAAATTCCTGCAAGAACTGTGTTATGGAGGCGTCCAGTCACGGATTGCATCAGCAGAGAATGGGCAATACTCTTTTTGCCGGAGCTGTTTTTACTAATCTTACCGGGGATCATCTGGATTATCACGGAACGATGGAAAATTATTATCAGGCAAAGAAACTTCTTTTTACGCAGCATATTGCCTGTGCCGCCCCCTGCGTCATTAATATAGATGACCAATGGGGGAAACGTCTTGCCAGGGAGCTGAAAGAAAAGGGAAAAGAAGGTTCTTTCAAAGGGCGTCTTATTACTCTTTCCTGCCGGGATGAGCAGGCGGATGCTTATATCCGGGTAAAGAAACTTTCTGCAAATGGAAGCTCCTATACTGTTACTTTTGAAGAAAAGGAATATAAACTTGCCCCCCGTCTTATCGGACTGCATAATATTTACAATACCGCTGAAGCCTTCCTGCTTGTCCTTGCATCCGGTGCGGAGGGGGAAAGATCCATAGAGAAACTGCAATCGGAAAATATTGCTCCCCCCGGGCGTCTGGAAGGATTTTTTCTTCCTTCCGGAGCTGCGGTTTTTGTGGATTATGCCCATACAGATGATGCTTTGAACCGGGTGTTGGAAGCCCTTCATTTACTGAAGGAAAAAAGACTAATCACTATTTTCGGCTGCGGCGGGGACAGGGACAGAACCAAACGGCCCCGTATGGCACTTGCGGCAAGCCGTTTTTCCGATATGGTCATGGTGACAAGTGATAATCCACGGACAGAGGAGCCGGGTGCTGTTATTGAGGACATCGTAAAAGGTTTTCCGGCGGAATACAGGTATATGGTGGACCCTGACCGGGGTAAGGCGATCAGAAATATTCTTTCCCTTGCAGAAAAGGGCGATATTGTGCTGATCGCAGGAAAAGGACATGAAAATTATCAGGAGATCAACGGCATCAAACATCATTTTGACGACCGGGAAGAAGTAAGAAAGTATATTGTTTCTCATGAATAACGCAAAGACAGTCATCCCCATTCTTGTGGTACTTGGACCAACCGCCTCCGGCAAGACCTCTTTTGCAGTGAAACTTGCTGAACATTTCGGAGGGGAGATCATTTCTGCTGATTCCCGCCAGCTTTACAAAGGTATGGATATAGGAAGCGGCAAGGATATTAATGAATATACTCTCCCCTGCGGAAGGAGGATCCCTTATCATCTTATTGATATAGTGGAACCCACATACGACTATAATCTTGCTGAATTTATGAAAGATTGTCATGCCGCTGTAAAAAAGATCCATGAAAATGGAAACAGAGTCATTCTTGCCGGGGGAACTGCATTGTATCTGGATTCCATTCTGCGCTCCTACAAACTGGAAGGCGGGGCTCCCTCCCGTGAGGAACGGTTGTCTTTGAGAAATATGTCTGCGGAGGAGTTGCGTAAAAAACTTGCTTCATTGGAACCGGATTCGGAAATATTGAAAAATGAGCCGGATAATCTCAATCGTATCAGCAGAAGGATAGAAATGCTTGAGAAAGCTCCGGATGAAACTCTGCTTGCGGCGACCATGCAGGATGAAAATATCCAATACCGCTTTTTTGTTACAGGAGTATTCCGTCCCAGAGAAGAGATACGCAGACGCATTGAATTGCGTCTGGATGAAAGACTGGCAAACGGGATGCTGGATGAGGAAAGATTTTTACATGAGGTAAAAGGGGTAAGTTTTGAAAAACTGGAATTTTTCGGGCTGGAATATAAATATATGGCTCTTTATCTGCAAAATAAACTTTCCTATGAAGAAATGCGTTGGGAACTTCTCAACAGGATCCGGCAGTTTGCCAAAAGACAGGATTCCTGGTTCCGGTATATTGAAAGACGGGGGATTCCCATTTACTGGTTTACCCCGGAAACAGACTGGGATAAAGCCGTTTCTCTCGGTGAAAAATTTTTTGCCGGAGAGTTACTGCCGGAGCCGGAAAAAAGATTATCCGATATCTTTTACGGGAAAGTAACAAGTATCGGTAAAAAGTAAACTCTTTTATTTACAGATCATACTGCAAAAAAAGGGCTGCTGCAAAAAAATTACAGCAGCCTTTTCTGTTTTCTTTCCGCCTGTATTTTTATTTCGGGGCAAGGTAGATATCATCCACGTCGATCTGACTGTCTTTTTCCGGCCGGAGAGTGATAAGCTGGATCTCTTTTTTGTCGCCGGGCCGTTTATATTCAAATGTATAAGTCTTCCAGTCCGTATGATCCACTTTGAAGGTTTTGACTACTGGCATCCCCATAAAGCGTCTGGTCTTTTTTACAGGCATGTGACGCAAAATATGCAACTTGAGAGTTCCTTTCCCCCGCAGTTTGACAGAACCTCTTATCTCATCGCTTCTGATGTCGCACCGGTTGAAAATAAAGCCTTGACGCAAACGGACGAAATAATTATTTTTGCTGCCGCTGTGAAGCAGATATTCCATATCGCCGCCATACTGTTTTCCACTGGAAAAGCCCCAGTATGCCGGATATTTTTTACTGTTGAGTTTCCAGAAAGCCGGCACGCGGTTTTTTTTACCTTTGTCCACATTGTCAAAGTTGCCGTTGCTCCAGAGTGCCGTATTGACTGCATTTCTGTTCCCGGAAGCGATTTTCCGTGGAGCTGCAAAGGAAATGGGGTGGAATACATCCACATTGTGAGGTGTACCCATGCTCCAGGTGGAACCTTCCATGGCATCGTCTTTGCTCTTACGCAGACGCATGACATTCATTTTCAGAACATTGCCCTCAGTAAAGGTGCTTCCGGTAAGCTGTTTTGCCGGAATGGCAAGTTCCATAACGAAACGGTCTTTGCCTTTGGTTACTTTCACTTTTGTCTGTGAGTTCCATGTTCTGTCCAGTCTGGGGGCGGCATTACCGTCGCAGATGACGCCATTGGTGTTTATCATGATCTGATAGTAGGCACTTCCCATAATGGGATCATTGATGAAGAGTTCTATATCATTATCCAGCCATACCTGACCGTCATGTTCTTTTGCATTACAAACTGCATTTTCAGGAACGGGATCCAATAATTCAATTCCCATGTAAAGATAATCTTTGTCATAGGCAAGTTTTACTGCGGTCTGGTGTTTTGCCATGCCGCCCTTTACATTCTGGAAACGGGTGAAAGTATCGGCATTTTTCCAGTCTTTTTCATCCAGTTTTCCGTCGATGATGATCCTGCCCATAAGGGGATAGAGTTTGATGTCCCGGTGGTTGGTAATATATTTGTTGTAGGCTTCCACCCAGGTCTTTTCAAAGAATTCCCGGTCACGTTTTACATGAGCAAGAGCCCGTTTATCCGGATCTTTTGCCGCGGCTTTTTCTGCGGAATCCAGGAGTTTGTACAGTTTTTCCTTTGCTCCCGGCACATCCAGGAATTTCCCCACAGGCACGCTGTGGCCATATCCCCAGCATCCGGGGGCATCCATAAAGAGCTTGGTGAGATATTTCCGGAATTCTCTCATTCCACCCTCCCAGCCTTTGCCGTAGTAGAGAGAGTTGATCTCTTCATAAATTTTATCATAGTCGGAATTCACATTCCAGTGGAACGTCATACCCATATACATTGTCTGCCACATCATATACCAGTTGTTGAGATTCCGGTAGTTTCTGAACCGGGGAGTATAGATCCCGTCGGGACAGCTGATTTCCGTACAACTCCCGGCATAATTGGGCATATTTTTCCTGTAGAATTTCAAAGCATCCACCCAGGATTTTTCCACAGGGAGGAAAGTATAACCGGCATAGGAAAGTTCATCATAGGAATAGAAGGGCAAACCGGCAGCGTTCCACTCTTTATTGTAATCGTAATACCACTTGTTTGTGGGGCAGTTTTTGTCATCCAGAGCGTGTTTCCAGCATTTTCTGTGGTTGGAAACAAGAATCTGCCGGACAAGTTTACTGGGTTTGACCCCTTTGGGTGCCCGGGAGAAATTCTGATATGTCCACCCTTCCAGCTGCAAATCAGGCGCCTGTTCATGGATCCTTTTGAATACGGCATTGGCAAAAGTCCAGTATCTTGTGGCAACTGTTCCATTTTCTCTTTCTTCCGGTGTATCGATGGCGACACAGTTTTTGCACTGGCACCACTGGGTACTGTCATTGTTGCCGAAAGAAAGGACACAGGGTTTGGGGGCATTTCTGAACTGTTTGACCGCATTGTCTGCAATGATCCTTATCACATCGGGATTGCTGGTACAGGGTTGGGGATTGACTCCGCCGTGGCTGGTAAAGACACGTTTGCCATGAATGAGCGGGAAATATTCCGGATATTCCTTAAACATTTTTTCCGCTGCTTCACGGTGGGCTTTTCCTTTAAGATCCGGATTATAAACGAGAAGAGGACTGAAACAGTGATTTCCGAAAAAGCATTTTACAGCTCTTGCTTCCCGTCCTGCTCTCAAATGCGGGAGAACGATCTTTCTTGCCGCAGAATGGAAACGCATATAGTTGCGTACCCCCCAGTCAAGAGTATCCATTACTGGACTGCTCCACCCCATGCAGACACGGGAAATGTCCCGGTGGGTAAAGGAGGGATTTTCGATAATGGTTCCTTTGGGTACCTTGATGGTGGGCTTTACTTTGAAATATTCTCCATCTTTGCCGGGAAAGAGCCAGCGGATGCCGCCATATTCTTTCAATACTTTATATGCTCCATAAAGAACGCCCACACTTTCTCTTCCTGCAATACGCAGAGTCCTGCCGTCGGCTGTGATCTTGAATCCTTCTTCCTTTACTCTGCTGTCTTTGGTAAGTTCCAGATAGACGGGAACAGAACCCTTTACTGCCTTATCCCCGATAGCGGGTTCTCTGCCATTGGCGATCTTTCCGAGAAAATGAGCAAATTCTTTTGCCGCGTGTCTTTCAGGGGGTTCAGCTCCTTTCCGCAGGATGATGGTACATTTTGGCTGTCCTTTTTCCATGAGAACAAGATCCGCAAAGCTCAAAAGAGGCAATGCACATAAGAGAAACAGAAACAATGAATTTTTTTTCATTTTCATTTCCTTTTTTGTGTTTTTTATGGCTTGGAACCGTTGCCTAATATATAACACAATAAGTTTACATTTCAAGTTTTACAGATTTGTTTTTCTGTTATATGCTATATTTTTCTATTATTTTTCCATACTTTTTTATTTTTACAGTATTTTTTTGAGAATTTATTATCCTGAAAATATAAATCAGGACCACCGGCTAAGCCGGTGGTTTGCACCAGCCCTATAAGGGCATGTTACCGGCATGCCCCAAAAAGGGGCTCTGAATGGTCCGCCAGTCGCACCATTTTCCCGGCTACTGCTCAAGCAGTTCTTGGGTACTTA
>JAZKZE010000008.1:0-16882 GCA_045612485.1 Victivallales bacterium
CCATCATCATGGCAGAAATCTGACCGCCTGTATGTTTGATCATGTGGGCGGCAAGTTCTGAAAGCCGTCTCTGACCCGAGGCTTCAAATGAGATACAGGAACTCAGAAGAGTAAGTGTGAAAAAAAGAAAACATATTACACATTTGCGGAAAAAGGCGCACACAGAAGGAGAACTGTACAAAGACTCTGTTTGGTTTGCAACAACTTTTTTTTCCATACTCTTCCCCTTCCTCTTTTTCTGCGGCATGATCCGTCATTACGCCTTATCTCAATAAGATAGCATCAAAAAGAATGTTTTTCAAGTTGAATATTGCGTAAAAGGGGAATATATTATATATTTATTGAAATTTATGATAGTTTGTAAAGTGGAAACACCGGTAAAGATGGAGAATTTTGATGAACATCCGGGAATTTGGAGAAAAAGCTGAACAGTATTTTCTGGAGATCATCCATGAAACACGTCACGACCTTGCCGGCAATGCTGTCAAGGGAATACTTTTTCTTGCTTCCCGTATCTACCGGAGGGCTGTGCAGACAAGGATCTGGATGTATGACCGCCGGGTGATACGCAACCGTGCCATCGGCTGTCTGGTGGTCAGTATCGGCAATGTGACATGCGGCGGAACAGGAAAGACTCCTGTGGTGGAGGTCTTTGCAAGAACTTTAAGCAAAAAAGGCAGGAAAGTGGCAATTCTCAGCCGTGGGTACCGCAGTAAGGACAGAACTTTTCTGGATAAGATCGCAAGAAAGTTTTCCTCCCGGAAAAATGAGGTCCCGCCCCGTGTGGTCTCTGATGGAAAAAATCTTCTTCTCAACTCCGTCAGTGCCGGGGATGAACCCTTTATGCTTGCCTCCAATCTGGAGAATGTGGCAGTTATTGTGGATAAGGACAGGGTGAAATCCGGGCTTTACGCTATTGACGAATTCGGTACCGATACCCTCATCCTTGATGATGGGTTCCAGTATCTGAAGCTGCGCCCCCATATCAATATTCTTCTGGTGGATTCCACCGATCCCTTTTCCAATCACCATGTGCTGCCCCGGGGATTGTTGCGGGAACCTATCAAGAATATCCAGAGGGCGGATTATATCTTTCTTACCAAGTCTGACGGTTCCCCGAAATTACGGCATCTGAAAACATTTCTTCAGCGTCAGAATCATCATGCGGAGATCATTGAATGCTGTCACCGTCCCAAATATCTGGAAGAGGTGTTTGACCGGCAAAAACGCATGGAACTTTCTGATTTGAAAGGAAAGAAAGTTGCCTCCATTTCCGCTATCGCCAATCCGGCTTCCTTTAACGGCTTCCTGTCCGAACTTGGCGGCGAGATCGTTCTGGAACGGCATTTTGCAGACCATCACAGATATCATCAGCAGGAGATGATCGACTTTGTGAACGATGCAAAAAAAGCCGGTGCGGAAATGATTGTCACCACTGAAAAAGATGCGGTGCGTATGCCCCGGCTGGACAGACGGGATCTGCCTATTGTTTTCCTGCGGGTGGAAATTGATATTTTAAGCGGCAGGGAAAACTTTGATGAATGTATTTCCCGTATCTGCTTCAATTTGAAGCCCATGCCCGATCTGCGGGATTACAGGGATGAGGAAACTGAAAATAATCCCGGAAAAGCATCAGAATAAAGTTTTTTCAGTTACGGAAAACTGTTTCCCGGGGATTTCTTACGGCAAGCGTGGCATCAGGGTAAAAAAAACAGAAGCAGGGGAGACACGTGACGCTCCAGCATACATTAAGTACAATAAGGCTTTGCAGCCCCGATATAATTATTATTCGGAGGTAGTTCTGCCTGCTTCCTGATTATTACTTTAGCTCAAAAAATGATTTTTTCAAGCTGAAAAATAATTTTTTTGCAAAAATGACCGGATCGGGGAGCGGCGGAGCCGTGCCGGATGGGAACTGAAAGCCGGGAATACAGTAAATACAGCAATCGTGTACCCGAAAGTTTGAATAAAGTGGAGATTCCACTTTTCGTAATTCTCCCGATTCTTTTTTCCGGTATTCTATTCTTTTCAGCAGTAAAAATTACCTTACAATAGCAAAAAAGTTTGAAAAAATAATAATTTTCCGGAAAAACTCCTTGAAAAAACAGAAGAAAAGATACATAGTTTAATCAGGAAAACGGTACAGGACAGTGCCGGGACAAATAACTTTTTTCAAGAAGGGGGGTCGCATGAAAAAAACTTTCATCCTTGATACCAATGTACTGCTCCACAGCGCCGCCGCATTGGAATCCTTTGAAGACAATACTGTTGTCATTCCCATGCCGGTTATTGAGGAACTGGATAAATTCAAAAAGAATCAGGATGAACTGGGCAGAAACGCCAGAAGAGTCGTTCGCCGTATTGATGCATTACGGGAAAAATCTGCAAAACAGAACGGACCGAAACTTATTGAAGGAGTATCTATGGAAAATGCGGCAAACGGGAAAGATGCTGGAACTCTGGTGGTGGCTCTGGATGTGCCTCTGGAAAAAAGCAATTTGAGTGCCGCTGATCCCGGATATGCAGACAACCGTATTCTTGCCATTGCCGAGGATATCCTCAAAAAGACCAGGGCAAAAGATCCTGCGGAAAAGGTCTGCATCGTTTCCAAAGACCTCAATATGAGATTGCGCGCCGATGCTCTCGGACTTGGCGTGGAAGATTATAAAAAGGAATCCATCAAATACGAAAAACTTTTTACCGGAGTGGATTCCCTTACGCTTTCCGATGCGGATATGGATGATTTCCGTGCCGGTAAAGCCATAGATCTTCCGGAGAACAGAGAACTGTACCCAAATGAATTCCTGAATCTTTCCGATGAGGATAAGACAAAAAAAACAGTAGGATTCGTCCGGAACGGGAAGATCGTGAAACCCTTTCATATCCCGGAAGATACCGTATGGAACATCAAGCCCCGTTCCCAGGAACAGCGGATGGCTCTGCAACTTCTGCTTGATCCATCCATCCAGGTGGTCACCCTTGTGGGAAGAGCCGGTTCCGGCAAGACTTTCCTTGCCCTTGCCGCAGCATTGCAGGCTGTGAAAAAAGATAAACTCTATGATAAGATCCTTGTCACCCGTCCCATTGTCCCCATGGGTAATGATATCGGCTATCTGCCCGGAAGCAAGGATGATAAAATGGCTCTCTGGATGCAGCCCATCTTTGACAACCTTTCCGTACTTCTCCGTACGGAAAAAACAAAAGATGATTCCGCCATCCAGCGTCAGATCAGTGAAATGCAGCACATGGGGATACTCTCCCTTGAGGCTCTTACCTATATCCGCGGCAGAAGTATCCCCAATGAGTTTGTCATCATTGATGAAGCTCAGAATCTTACGCCCCATGAGGTCAAGACCGTTTTGAGCCGTGCCGGGGAAAATACAAAAATGATCCTTACAGGTGACCCGGATCAGATCGATAATCCCTACCTCAATGCGGATACAAACGGGCTTTCCTATGCTGCTGAACATTTGAAAGATGTGGAACTGCATGGACACATTACTCTGATGAAAAGCGAGCGTTCCTCCCTTGCCGCAGCCGCGGCAAAGTATCTGTAAAAATGTTGTGCCGGAGGTACGGATAAATACGGATAGGTACGGAGGTGTACGGAGAAAGGTAATGGATTTTTCCGTACATCTTCTTTTTTATGAATAAAATTATAAGAAATATTCTTGCAATTTTCCGTAACGGAAGTAATTTACTATGGTAACAGTATAAAAATCCATTTAACAAAAAGGACAGAATATGTCAGACGGAATCAATGATTTTCAGGAAAGACCCGATTGGGATACCTACTTTATGCAGATCGCAGAAATGGTGGCAAAACGCAGTAACTGCAGCAGACGGCATGTTGCCGCCGTGATCGTGAAGGATAAAAGGATCATTTCCACCGGTTACAACGGAACTCCCAGGGGGATCAGAAACTGTAATGAAGGGGGCTGCCCCCGCTGTTCTTCCAACGCTCCTTCCGGTACCCATCTGGGGGAATGTATCTGTTCCCACGGAGAGGAAAATGCCATCGTTCAGGCGGCATATCACGGAATAAGTGTGAAAGATTCCACTCTTTATACTACCTACAGCCCCTGTCTTCTGTGTGCAAAAATGATCATTAATTCCGGAATAAGGGAAGTGGTTTACAAAGACCGTTATACTATTGATGATACCGCCAGGTGGATGCTTGCTGAAGCCGGAGTGATACTGCGACCGGTTGACGGAAAGGAATGAAAATGGCTCTTTCTGTTCATAATTCCCAATCGGAAGTAGTTATTCCGGAAAGCCTTATTGATGAAATGGGCTTTGAAAAGTTTGTTTATACGGGAAATAGAGCAGTTTCTCTACCATACCGGCAGTATCGGGCCAATTTTGATAAGGAGGGAAAGCCGTCTCTTCTCATCTTTTTCCACGGGGCGGGAAGTGTGGGGACAGATAATTATCTGCAATGCCGTATCGCCGCACCGCCGCTGGAACGTTTTTTCAGAAACAATCCTTCTGAAAAGTGTGTGGTACTCCTTCCCCAGTGTCCTTCCAGAGAGGAAAAATGGGTGGATGTCCCCTGGAATCTCCCCGGTCACGATATACCGGAAAAGCCTTCAAAGTATATGGCTTGCGTTATGGAGCTGCTGGAAGAAAAGATCCGGGAATTTTCAGTGGATGAAACAAGGATCTATGCCTGCGGGATCTCCATGGGCGGCTTTGCTGTGTGGGATATTGCCGCTAGAAAACCGGAACGTTTTGCAGGACTTTTTCCCATTTGCGGAGGGGCGGATCTGAAAACAGCTCCTTTGCTCAAAAATACGAAAATATGGTGTGTTCACGGCAGTGTGGATACTGTTGTTCTTACAGACCGTTCCCGGAATATGGTGCGGGCACTTGAAGAAGCGGGAAATCCTTCTGTCATATATGAGGAAGTCCCCGGAGCCGGGCACAATTCCTGGGATCATGCCTTTGCCGATGACAGAGCTTTGGACTATCTTTTTTCTGCAAAGAAAAAGGTGTGATTTCCGGGGGGATTTCAAAATTCCTCAAAAATCTGAAAGTGCATCTTTGCTGTTGCCTCTTTGATTTTTTTGAATACCTTTTGAAATTACCTCTTCCCGGAAAATATTATTGTATATCTTTTTTAAATTACAGGTTGTTGCAATGCCGTAAAAGGCAGGTGACAACCTTTTTTTTGTCTGGTTGCAGTGTTATTATTTAAATTATTTAAAAAAAGTAAATTCCGGCTGATTTTTTTACTGGAAAAATTCTTTTCAACCGTGTATATTTATCCCGGAAAAGTTGTATGACAGAACTTTAAAACAATAAAAAAATACAGGAAAAAGCCATGAAACAAAAACTTCTTCTTCTTGGTGCCGTCTTTTTCGGCATACTCGCCTTCATGTTCACCTACCGTCAGATCACTCTGGAACGTCAGAAGATCCAGGGGGAGGCACAGGATGTTTATCTTATCCAGGTGGTGAAAGATATTCCGGAAGGGGAGAAGATCACGGAAGATATGATCCGGCAGAAAAAAGAAAAAAGATTCCGTTCCCAGATGGATTACTCCAGAGAGATCCCTTATGACCAGCGGAATATGGTTCTGGGCAGGGAAGTGCGTCAGATCATCACTGCCGGCAGACTTTTGCAATGGAGTGATCTGAAAATGTCCCAGAGTACGGGAAGAACCGGACTTACCGCAAAGATCCGTCCCGGATTCCGTGCCATTTCCATTCCCGTGAACCAGTATACTTCTGTTACCGGCATGATCCAGCCCAACAACTATGTGGATATCATCGCCACTTTCCGTTTCCCGGAAAGACAGGGGGATAAAGCTCTTGATACGATTACTCTTACCATCCTCCAGCATGTGAAAGTGCTTGCCACCGGAACGGATACCGGAGTCATTGCTTCCGGCAGCAGTCACGGGACTGCCCGCAGTACAAGTTACAGTACGGTAACACTGGAACTGACTCCCAAGGAAGTGGAAATGATCGTTTTCACACTCCAGAAGGCGGGGGCGGGCAGTTTGACTTTGAGTCTGCGTCATTATGAAGAATCCCGGATCACTGATAAATTGCAGAGTGTGGACTACAAATATCTGGAAAGCCATTACCGGGCTTATACGGAAGAACGTAAAAAACTTATGAATCTCAATCATTGATACGGCAGTGATAATTGCCTGGAAAAGTAACGGTCGGAACAATGTACGCTATTGAAATACAAACATCAGATGGAAGCGTTGCCGCAGGAAGCCTTCAGGACGGGGCCTACAGGATCGGTATTGGTGCCTCCTGTCATATTCAGCTCGAAGGGCAGGGGATCAGTGCGGAACACTGTATGCTCTATATCCGCGGCGGGCGCGCTAAAATTGCCGATTTGAATTCGGAAAACGGTACATTCCTGGATGGTACACGTCTTTCCGGGAGTCCTTATGAGGTTCTGCCCGGTCAGAAGATCCTTGCCGGGGATGTGATCATCACCTTGAAAGGGGAGGAAGGCAGTTCTGTTCCGGAATATTCCCCGGCAGAAGAAAATGTTTCCGCAAATATGGTGTCTGCTGATGAAGATTTGCCGGATACTTCTTCTGTTCAGGAAGAAGAGATTTCTTCAGAAGAATCTTTCTCCCTTCCTGCTGAAAGGGATGAAGAGGATGAAGAGGATGAAGAGGATGAAGGTAAGGAAGAGGAGAAGAAAGATTTTTCTGCCGACCTTCCGGCAAAACAGATCGTTGTGGACGGTGTGACGCTTCTTGCTGTTTCCGGTGTACCTTTCCATTTGCGGAAAATGATGCAGGAAATCAAGAAAAAAGCACATGTGGAACTGATCAAAAGACTGAATCTCAAGCGGCTGACCATGAGCGGCACTTCCGGCAAAGAGCTGAATATAAAGGCAAAAGAAACGATCCATGAGATCGTAAGTGAAATAAAGATCAAACTGCCGGAAGGCTTGTCAAAGGAAAAGATCGAAAAAGAACTTATCAATGAAGCCATCGGACTCGGCCCTCTGGAGGATCTCATCAGTATGCCGGGGATCACAGAAATCATGGTCAATGGACCTGACCGGGTGTATGTGGAGTACAAGGGAAAATTACAGAGAACAGATATGGCATTTGCCGACAATAATCAGGTGCTTGCCGCTATCGAAAGGATCGTTTCACCTCTGGGCAGACGTATTGATGAAAGTTCCCCCATGGTGGATGCCCGTTTGAAAGACGGTTCCCGTGTGAATGCCATCATTCCGCCTCTTTCTCTGGTAGGACCTTCCATCACCATCCGTAAATTCTCCAAAAATCCCCTTCAGGTGGATGATCTTGTCCGGTTCGGGTCCATTACCCGTAAAATCGCGGATTTTCTGGATATTTGTGTGAAATTGAGAAAAAATATCATTATTTCCGGCGGTACCGGTTCCGGTAAGACGACTCTGCTGAATATTTTAAGCGGATTCCTGCCGGATACAGAACGCATTGTTACCATTGAGGATGCCGCAGAATTACAGTTGCGGCAGGATCATGTGGTACGGCTGGAGGCAAGACCTGCGAATATTGAGGGAAAAGGGGAGGTAAGTATCCGTGATCTGGTGAAAAACTCTTTGCGTATGCGTCCCGACCGGATCGTAATCGGGGAGTGCCGCGGAGGCGAGGCTCTGGATATGCTGCAGGCAATGAATACCGGACATGATGGAAGTTTGACCACCATCCATGCCAACAGTCCCCGTGATGCTCTTGCAAGATTGGAAACTCTTGTACTCATGGCAGGATTCGATCTGCCTTTGCGGGCGATCCGGGAACAGATCGCTTCCGCCATCACCATTATTGTGCAGATCTCACGGGAAAAGGACGGTTCCCGTAAGGTAAACTGTGTAAGTGAAATAACAAAAATGGAAGGGGATATCATCACCTTGCAGGATCTTTTTGTTTACAAGCAGGATGGATGGACTGAAGACGGCAAGATGACCGGCGATTATATCGCAACCGGAAATATTCCCACCTTTATGGAAGAGATCACCAGGGCGGAACTTCCCTGTGATATTTCCATATTCGCACCACCTAAACGCAAAGGAGGGGTATTCTGATGAGTCTTACATTTTTTGCAAGTTTGTGCGTTGCTTTGGCTGTAATATGTGCCACCATCGTTATTATGGAGTTTTTCTCCTTTACATCGGCAAAATACAAGGAAAAGTTTCTGGAGGAAACCGCCGCTGAAATGGAAGATGTGCTTCTTACTCTGCCGCCCGGCAAGATCTTTGATCTGAGTCTGGCACTTTCCGCCATAGCCGCTTTTCTGGCAACAGCCGCTGTGGGGTTCTATGCAGATGAACTTTCCATTCCCCGTCTTGTGATCGTTGCTCTTATTGCCGCAGTCGCCGCATTTCCCGTTCCCCGGGTGATCCTGAAACATATACGCAGGGAAAGGATGAATAAATTCAATCTTCAGCTGGAAGATGCCCTTCTTTCCATAAGCGGTTCCCTGAAAGCCGGATTCAGTATCAATCAGGCTTTGGACGGTATTGCCTCCCAGAACCGCAGTCCCATTTCTTTCGAGTTCCGGCTTCTGATGCACGAATTGCGTCTGGGGGTCCCGCTGGATACCGCATTGGAGAAGATGAATAAAAGACTGGATTCTCCGGACTTTGAACTTGTGGCGATCGCCATCATCACGGCAAGACAGACCGGGGGGGAACTTACCGCCATTCTGGAACGGCTTGCCGGAGTGATCCGGGAGCGGGTGCGTATCACCGGAAGGATCAAAGCTCTTACCGCACAGGGCAGGATGCAGGCTGTGATCATCGGACTTATGCCCTTTGCTCTGTTTGCGGCAATGCTGTATGTGGCACCGGATATGATGAACTCATTTTTCAGTTCGGTGATCGGAATACTTTTTCTCATCGGTGTGATCATTCTGGATGTTACCGGCTTTATCATCATCCGTAAAATCACCACCATTGATATTTAATGTAAGGAGCTGTGATCATGTTTTATACACTTTCTGCTTCATTCTGTACGGGAATTGCCGTAACATGCTTTCTGATTTTGTTTTTTGATCTTGCTTCCATGATCGAACTGGAAAAGCATGAGGATATGGTTGATACAAAGAAACTGCCTTTTTTCATCCGCATGTTTCTGCCTCTGGCTTCCACATTGAAAAGAGTCTCCTCTTCCGAACTTTTTTCCGATATGAGGAGAAAAACTGCTGAAATGCTGGAGATGAGCGGTTTTGACCAGGCTGTTACCGCAGTGGATTTTCTTTCGGTAAGGATCATTATGGCGATCGCAGGCATTATCCTTACGGTTTTGCTTTTTACTGCCGGACAGCTTCTTACAGGATTGCTGGTTCTCTTTCTCTTTGTCGCCTATCCCTCCACCTGGCTGAAAGGAGTCATCCGGAAACGGCATCTTTCCATTCTGAAAGCTCTGCCCAATCTTCTTGACCTTCTGACACTTTCAGTGGAAGCCGGTAAGGACTTCCTTACGGCTTTGCGGGATATTCTGGAAAAAAGACCCATTGACCCTCTGGGAGAGGAATTCATCCGTGCTTTGCGGGAGATCCAGCTTGGTTCTTCCCGGCAGAAGGCTCTTAAAGATATGAGCAACCGAGTGCGTCAGGCGGAGCTTTCTTCCGTAGTGGATGCTATTGTCCAGGCGGATGAACTGGGGATCAGTATCGGGCAGATCCTGAAGGTACAGGGGGATCAGCTGCGTACAAAAAGATTTGCCCGTGCGGAAACTCTGGCTAATCAGGCTCCGGTAAAGATCCTTTTTCCTGTGGTGGTCTTTATTTTTCCGTCGGTATTTCTTGTTCTGCTTGGACCGATCGCGTCCCAGGCATTGAAAGTATTCGGTAACTGATGTGACAGGAGGCATGAAATGATCCTGAATATGACAAACGGAAAATGCGTAGCGGAAAATGCGTTTCATGCCGTAAGTTTTTTTCACAGACTGCGGGGGCTGGTCGGCAGAAAATTTGACAGCAGGATGGATGCAATGGTATTTGCCTCCTGTAATGCCATCCATACATTTTTCATGGGAATGGCTATTGATGTGATTTTTCTGGATAAGGAAAATCGTATAGTAAGGCTTCTGCGGGCGGAACCCTGGAGAATGTGTTACTGCTGCCCGGGGGCGGTTTGTGTTGTGGAACTTCCGGCGGGGGCATGTGAAAAAAGTTCCTGTGCAGTGGGGGATTTTCTGGATCTGGATGCGGAGAACGCCGGAGAAAGGAAAATAAAAAGAGCTGGTTTTGAGGAGCTTTCTCAAACGGATATAAATAAAGAAAATATAACAGATCATAAATAAAAACATAAATAACGGGAAGGAAAATAATATGAAATTGATTTTTCTCAGTGGAACTGAAAAAGGCAGTTCCCGTTCCCTGTCTCCCGGAGAGGTGAAGATCGGGCGGGAAACGGATAATGATATACAGCTGCTTGTAGGGGGGGTATCCCGCTACCATGCAAAGATCAGCAGTGTACAGAAGGATGGTTCCCGCACGATAAGCGATCTGGGCAGTACCAATGGAACTAAGGTCAATGGGGTTCTTATCCAGAGTCCTGTGGTTCTTAAAAATGGAGATCTTCTTCTTATCGGAGATCAGCAGCTGCGTGTGGAAGAGGAGGAGGTTCCCGCCGCAGCAAAGGTGAAATTCAAACCGGTAACAGCTCCCGCTGCTGAACAGAATATTTCTGCAAAAGAAAAAAATAAGAAGCCCCTTACAGTGAAAACGCTGGAAAAGAGTCCCACCGGAAAGAAGAACGGGGAACCGGAAAAAGAGAAGGTTGTGATCAATAGTCCGGATCAGACGGTTCTGGGGGATATTTTCGGCGATGAAAATTCTTCTTACGATGCATCTTATGATGAAGGATCTCACGGAAAGGAAAAGAAACAAAAAGGAAAATTCAGCGGTTTGCTTTTTTATGTGCTTCTGGTTTGTGCCGCAGTTTTGAGTATATGTCTTTTTCTGAAACTTTTTGTCATGCCGGAAGGGGAGAAACAGCCTGCGGCAGTACAGAAAAAAGATCCCAATAAATTTTTCATTTCCTATGAAAAAGAGGAGATCACCAATACAAGTATTTTCCGCTTTGAAATGCTTCTGGAATGTATGAAGGTCCGCAAGGAGGAGAATAAAAAGGTTGTATATAAAGATGTGGCTATGGTAAGTTACGCTGTTGCCGAACAGAAAGCGGAAGATGATATTTTTTACCGGATCGTGCAGAAACCCGTTCAGATCGAATTGAAGGATGTGGATAAATTGCGTAAGGCTGTTCAGGATACAGAGTTTATGAAGCTCAAAGAAGAGGATTCCGATACGGAAGCGGCCAGAAATGAAAAAAACAGGACTGTAAGGATCATTGTGGGGTATAACGGCAATCTCAATTCTGTTACGGTGAAAAATACTGTACCGAAAATCTCATTCAGTACGGTGCAGGAACTTATTGAAAACTTTACCGGAGAAGTTCTTGAGGTGCGTACAGTTTCCATGTCGGTAGCCGAGATCCGTACCCAGGCGGAGAAATATTACCACCGGGCAAAGGAATATTATGAAAATTACGAGGCAAAACCGCAGAATCTCCGTCTTGCCATCCGGCATTATAAACTTGCTGTTGAGCTTCTTTCCCGCTTCCGGCCCAGACCGAAAATGTGTATAGAAGCCCAGAAGGATCTGGAAAGGGCGGAAAAGATCTTTAATCAGAAAAAGAAAGAAACTCTGGACGATCTGAAGATCAAGCTGAAACTCAATGAACTGCCCGAAGCATTGGAAAAGGCAAAAATCCTTCTGGAATATGCCGAACCCAATACTGACGGATATGAGAAAATCAGGGAAGTTAAAATGAGTATCGAACGGCAGATGCAGAAAATCCGTAATAAGAAAAGGAGACGTTGAAGATGAATACAGAAAAATATGCCTTTCAATACAGCAGATCTTTTACTGCACTTTTGCT
This sequence comes from Victivallales bacterium, assembly GCA_045612485.1. GTDB lineage: Bacteria > Verrucomicrobiota > Lentisphaeria > Victivallales > UBA1829 > RGIG5327. Next base: position 11,914 of record JAZKZE010000008.1, read on the forward strand.
GTGCTTTGCTTTTTTGAGTTTTACAGCATTTTTCTGTTCCTGTAAGGCGGAAAAGAAAGCACCCGTTCCGCAGAAAGGGAAACTGGTTCTGAAAACTGTTCCGGAGGGGGCGCAGATCACTCTTGCCGGAACTGTACAGAAAAAGGTGACTCCGGCGGAATATATGGTTCCTCCGGGAGTATATGTTGTCAAACTCAGTAAAGAGGGATTCCGTACCCGGTGGCAGAGAGCGGAAGTGAAAATCGGGCAGACCAGCAGGGTCGAAGCCGAGCTTACTCCTGTAACAGCCTCTCTTCTTGTAACGGCAAAAGCCGGAAACAAGTATGGGGTAAGCGTTTCCTGTAACGGTAAAAAAATGGGGGAAACCCCGCTTGTTCTGCGGGATCTTCCGATAGGGAAAGGGGAGATCATTCTTTCCAAACCCGGTTATTCCCTCCGGCGTGTCACCTTTGAGATCGAAGACTCTCTTCCCCCGTCTCCGGTGGCAGTGGAACTTGCTTCCAACAGAGGGACATTGAAAGTGGATTCTTTCCCTGCGGATGCGGAAGTATTTCTCAACGGGAAACTTTCCGGCAATACGCCTTTAACAGATGATTTTGAGGAGGGTAGATATTCTGTTGAGATCCGTAAAAGCGGTTATTATCCGCAGATAAAGAATGTAAATGTCAAACGGAACAGCAGTCTTGATCTGGGAAAAATCAGATTAAGACCTCTTCCTGCTCTTCTTACGGTGAATTCTGTTCCTGCCGGGGCAAAGATTTATATAAATGATGTTTACCGGGGCAATACGCCCGGGAATCCTGTGAGTCTTGCACCGGGCAAATATAAAGTCAAAGTGGAGAAAGAAAATTATGACTGTGAGGAAGAGACCATTGTATTAAGCGGCGGGGAAAAGAAGATTCTGAATATGAACCTGGATACGGTCATGGGGACATTGGAGATCGTTACCCGTCCTGCGGGGGTTTCTGTCTATGTTGACGGGAAATTTATCGGACGGAGCAAAGCGGATCCTGCCAATCCCAGATATTCGGAGGTGATCCGTGTACCCAATATCCGTCAGGGGGAACATACGGTAAAGATCTCCCACAAACGTGCCAGAAGACCGCCAGGCGGAAGTTTGACAAAGGTCGTTACTGTGAAAAAAGGGGAAACTGTCCGTGTGGATCAGATCGAACTGTGGGTACCGGACATCAAAATCATCCGGACAAACGATAAGGTGATCGAAGGCAGATTCCTGCGTTATATGGAAGATGGCGGCGTTTATTGTGAAATATCACCGGGGATCAATTACGGCTATAAAAAGGAATGGATCAAACGTATTGAAAAACTTCCTCTTGAGGACGAGTGAAAATATTTTCTGAAGTAACGGAGTTTGTTATGCTTTTTAATTTTCTGTTTGCCGGTAATATACTGTTATCGGTGCTTGTTACAGTATTTTTTCTTTTGATATTGCGGAAAGACAATTTGCCTTTCTGGGAAAAACTGCCCCGGGAACGGATCAGCGGCGGGATATTGGGATTTCTTGCACTTCTGGCATTTATTCCCAATGTGGAGCCTATGTTTCCGGTTGAAAAATATCTGGGGATCCTTGTTTTTCTTGCGATCGTGCTTGCCGTATTGTGTTATCTGTATGCGGATCATCTTTTTGCCCGGGCATTTGCCGGGATATTGATTTTGTGCGCCCATGCGTCCCTTGCGGAAAGTTACGCTGCCAATATTTCGTTTACATCATTTTTTGCCGTTGTTGCTTTATTGTACGGCAGTTGCGGGATCGTGACAGCGGCAAAGCCCTATTATCTGCGGGATCTGTTCCGTAAATGTGCGGGAAATGTATATTGGAAAAGTGCGGTCGTGCTTCTGGGAACGGTATGGCTGATTGCATCGGTATTGGTATTGATCCGTATTCCGGTAAAATGAGGGAAGAAAAAATGAGTGAAAGATTTATAACAGAACCCTCCGGGGAAAGTAAAGAATTTATCCGGCAGCATCTTCCCGGGGAAGAGTTTTACAGTTCTTTTATGGAAAAGATGACGGTTCTTCAGGCATTTCTGTATGAAACCAATGAAAAATTCAATCTGACCGCCCTGGGACCGGAAACATTCTGGAGCAAACATGTGGCGGATTCATTGTCCCTTGTCAAAGCGATTCCGGAAATCGCCTCCCTGCCGTATAAATTACTGGATCTGGGGTGCGGTGCGGGATTCCCCTCTCTTGTACTTGCGGCGGCTTTTCCTGCGTTGCAGATCACTTCCGTGGATTCAACGGGTAAAAAAATCGCCTATGTTAATGACGCTGCGGGCAAATTGGGATTGAAAAATCTGCTTGGAGTACATGCCAGAGGCAATGAACTTGCCCGGAAGGAACCCTATGCGAAAGCGTACGATATTGTCACCGCCCGGGCGGTATCGGATGTGGAAACGCTGCTCAAAGAAGGTTCCGGCTTTCTGAAAGGGGAGGGCAGGGGAGTTCTTGCAATTTACCGGACAAGTTCCCAGCTGGAAGGGGAGAAAGATTTTCTGGACCGGAACAGGAAAGTAAACTGGACTTCCACGGAACTTTTTTCTCTTCCGGAGGAAGCGGGGATGCGTCAGTTTCTTCTTGTGAGAAAAAAGGGAAAATAACGTATAGAAAAGATAACAGCCAGAAGTAGGAATACATAACAGCAGGAAAGAAAAAAATGGAAGTTTATCACATCAGTTCGGGAGAGATCTCCAGCGGAGTTATTCTTCAAGATGGTTCTATGTACATTTTCAATGGGCAAATTGCCAGTGATACCACGGTGAATTCCAGAGGCGGTCTCTATGTTTCTTCCGGCGGAGTAGCGAACATCACCACGGTGAATTCCGGTGGATATGTGAGGGTTGATTCCGGCGGAGTAGCGAACTCAACCACGGTGAATTCCTACGGCAGAATGTACATCTCTTCCGGCGGGGTTGCGAACGATACCACGGTGAATTCTAGCGGCTCGCTCTATGTTTCCTCCGACGGGGTTGCAAGCAGTACCACAGTGAATTCCGACGGATATATGGTCATCTATTCCGGCGGAGTAGCAAACTCCACCACGGTGAATTCTTGTGGCGATATGTATATCTATTCCGGCGGAGTAGTGAACTCAACCACGGTGAATTCCAGTGGCTATATGTACATCTTTTCCGGTGGAGTAGCGAACGATACCACGGTGAATTACAGTGGATATGTGAGGGTTAATTCCGGCGGAATTGCGAACTCCACGACGGTGAATCGCTATGGCTATCTGTACATCTCTTCCGGCGGAGTAGCGAACTCCACCACGGTAAATTCCTACGGCAGAATGTACATCTCTTCCGGCGGAGTAGCGAACTCTACGACGGTGAATTCCAGGGGCTATCTCAGTGTTTCTTCCGGCGGAGTAGCGAACTCCACCACGGTGGGTTACGGAGGCGACCTGTACATCTCTTCCGGCGGAACAGCGAACGATACCACGGTGAATGGCGATATGTACATCTTTTCCGGTGGAGTAGCGAACGATACCACGGTGAATGACTATGGCTATCTGTACATCTCTTCCGGCGGAGTAGCGAACTCTACCATGGTGAATTCCGGAGGCGATATGACTATTGTCTCCGGCGGAACCGCTAACAGTACAACTGTCAACTCCGGCGGAATAATGGACATCCGCTCCGGCGGCGTTGCCAATTCCACTTACGTTGGTTCCGGAGGAAGATTCTATCTTATAACCGCAACTGCTCCCGGAACCATCGAAGTGGCACGGGGCGGAACTCTGATTGTCGGCTATAATTGTACAGCCAACAGCGATATTACCGTCAAAGGTCGTCTGGAAGGGTTGTCTCTTGTTGGAGGAACTCTCAATATGGCTGGCTATACCCTGAATCTGGATCTTACGGAAAGAAATTCAAATTCTTCCTTTATTGTAGAAGATTATTCTGCCATTTCCAATGCAGATATTGTTGTAACGGTATCGGCAACCCAGGCATCAGGGCAATACCGTTTGATGGATTATGCGGAAGATTTTACTTCCCTTACAATTCAATGCGGTTCAGAAAGCAGAGAATTGTCTGCCGGGGAAACGGTGAAAATCGGCTCCATAGATTATACCCTTGATCTTTCCGGCTATTATAAGGATGAACTCTCCCTGACCGTAGCAAATCCGGCAGGAGGAACGGTTCCTTCCATAGAAAAATACGTTCCCGGAACCTGGTCAACGGACTGGCAGCAGGCGTCCGAATATGCCGCGGAGACAGGTAAAATGATTTTCGTTTATTACGGGGACAGCACTACTTGCGGTTTTTGCGGCGCTATGGAGCAAGAGCTGTTAGAAACAGAAGATTTTAAGGAATTTGCGGAAGAAAATCTTATTTTGCTGTACAATACATCTGTTCCCGGTCATTGGTATGGTGGTTCTCCTGCTGGTTATTTGCTTACTGCCGATGGTTTAATTGCAGGATCCAAAGGTGGATTTGTTACAAATGGTCATGATGAATGGATGGATTGGCTGAAAAATATGACAAACGGGATCGTGGTTGATTCCGGAAAGAATGTATATGTTTATAATGGGGAAGTTATTACTTCTGCAACCATCAATAAAGGCGGCAATGTGATCCTCTATTCCGGCGGGGTGGCAAATGTTACCACCATCAATTCTTCCGGCGGGTTGCATGTTTACAGTGGAGCAACCGCCTCCAATACCACCGTCAAACAAAGCGGCTATCTTGGTGTGGGTGACGGGGCGACAACTTACAATACCACAATCGACTATGCCGGTGAATTGACCGTCTGGGGCGGTGGTAAAGTTTATAACAATACCATCAATCAGTGGGGAGCTATTATTCTCTCTTCCGGTGCTTTGGCTGATTCTTCTGTCATCAACCCCCAGGGCGGGCTTCACGTTTACAGCGGGGCGGTTGCATCCAATACCACCGTCAAACAGAAAGGTATTTTCGGTGTGGGACTTGGTGCCACAACCTATAAT
>JAZKZE010000009.1:0-37105 GCA_045612485.1 Victivallales bacterium
CCGCTGTTCCAGATCCGTTCTTGCATTTTCAAGCAAACGCTGGTTTTCACGCAATGCACCGCATTCTTTTTCAAAATAATCCCGGTTTTCACGCAACGCACCGCATTCTTTTTCAAAGAAATCCCGGTTCTCACGCAACGCAATACATTCTTTTTCAAACACACCAAGATTTTCACGCAACGCAATACATTCTTTTTCAAAGTAGTCCCGGTTTTCACGCAACGCACTGCATTCTTTTTCAAACACACCGAGATTCTCTCTCAACGCGGTACACTCTTTTTCCAATGCACTCCGGCTGGTTCTCAATGCACTACATTCTTTTTCAAAGAAATCCCGGTTCTCACGCAACGCAGCACATTCTTTTTCCAATGCACTCCGGCTGGTTCTCAATGCACTACATTCTTTTTCAAAGTAATCCCGGTTTTCACGCAATGCACCACATTCTTTTTCAAAGACATCAAGATTCTCTCTCAATGCAATACACTCTTTTTCAAAGCTATCCCGGTTTTCACGCAATGCCGTACACTCTTTTTCCAACACAGACTGATTTTCACGCAATGCCGTACACTCACCGGAAAGGATCTCCCGGATCTTTTTCAACTCCTGATTCTCTGCGCAGGAACTTTCATACTGCTGCTGCAAAAGAGCAATGTTTCCATTAAGAAGTGAAATCCTTTCAGAAATGATTTTGAAAAGATCAATTTTCTCCGAAGAAAAACCAAGTATGAGAACAGCCGTTTTCCCCGTCAACTTCCCGTTAAAAGAAAAATGCAACTGTGGATCGTTGGTATAAGGAATGATCTCAAGAACATTTTTTCCTTCTGCCGTACATGATTTTGCAAAAACATCCAGAAAAGTAAAATGATCCTCTTTAAGCAGATCAAATGTATTTCCGTTTTCGTCAACAATACTTAATTGAGTTATGGTATATTTCCAATTCAGCTGCCCCAGATCCAAGCGGTAAAAAGATCCATTTCCGGGAACAAGCCCCATTTCCAGAACGGACTCGCCACACTGGGCACCAACCAGGATACGAACGGACTTGAACTCATGAGAGAATTTTCCTTTTTCAGGAGAAACAAACAATTCCACATACTCGTGCCGTGTTCTCTCTATCGGCATATTTTCCGGCAGCCGCCAGGCAACATTACTGATGAATTTCACAACACTTTCATCTCCGGAAAACAATGTACGCAACAGGGAAGACTCCAAAGCCGGACCGTTGGGTTTCCGCCAGATCCCAAGCCCGCTGGAATGAGTAAAGGCAAAAGATTCTTCTGTACATTTTCTGATTTCATCCCAGAAACGCCAGACACCGAATCCTTCCTGATGTTCAGCCACGTCATGAAAAAGAACGATCCCACCCGGACGCACTTTACCGATCCAGGTTTCAAAATCGTGCTTTACTGCTTCATAAGAATGAAATCCGTCGATGTGCAGCAAATCAATACTTTCATCCTCGAATTCTCCGGTAAAATCGTCAAACATCCCTCTCAGCAAAGTCGAAAAAGATGCATAGTTTGCCTGATTATGTTCAGATACAAAGCGATAAACATCTTCCCCGTAAATGCCTGCCTGAACTTCCCCGGCCCAACTGTCAACCGCATAGCAGCGGGTATCCAGACCATTTTCGGCTACAGACTGACAAAAAGAAAAATAAGAATTTCCGAAATGAGTTCCCAATTCCACGAAAGTCCGGGGCCGAAACTCTTTCATCAAAATACCGGCAAAAATCAAATGCCCTGTCCAACTTTGAGTTTCAGTATTGCAATACAAGGGATAAAATTCATTTACTCCGCAGGGCTTTTTAATTCCAGTATCCATCTTCCTACTCCGTTTCCAGCAGATGTTATGCCTGAAGTTTCTTCAGAGTGATGCTTTTATGCGGTACGCCGACAAGTCCGCAGCAGCAGCTGTCTGACTGGGATTTGAATACAACCGCTTCGTATATCCATTGATGCTGAACGTGCCGCATCTGCGTCCCGCTTGCTGCGGAAACAAGAATGGAATAATCACCATTACGCATAATGGGCATTCTGAATTCAAAAACCGCACTGTAATATTCTCCGGCATCAACAGAAATAGGAGATGTCTGCAATGTGCTTATACAGGTATTCTCCCCAAAAAGCTCCTGCCCGAGATGATCCCGCACATAATACCCGACGATAGGACAGAATATGTCTCTATTGGCACGGCATTTGATTTCAAGCCGCACGATCTCCCCGCCAACACACCAGGCAAGGGGTTCCCCTTTTTCATTCTGCAAAGTGACAGAAACGATCTCAGCCCCGCCGTCACCAAAATGCTCGGCATTGGGATCAAATTTCATGATCTCAATATCATTACGCAAATTGCTTGCATTGATAAAATCCTGCCGTGAATCCCGGAAAAATTCTTCCTCTTTCACTTCTTCCGCCGCAGGAACTTCAGAAGGCGGAGCTTCAGAACCGGTAATATTCTGCTGGCTGGAATAAAGAAGACTCAGATAATGGTCCGTAACAGCACTGGATTCCCCCTGATTGAGAACGATACCGTGATCAAGAAGAACAGCCCGGTCACAGAGATTGACCACAGAACCGGTATCGTGACTGACAAACAGAATGGTATGTTCCTCCTTGAATTTACGGATGAAACGCATACATTTCTGCTGGAAAAATACGTCACCGACGGCAAGGGCTTCGTCAATAATAAGGATATCCGCATCCACATGGGCAACAACAGCAAAAGCAAGACGCAGAGTCATACCGGAAGAATAGGTTTTCAGCGGCTGATCAATAAACTCACCGATCTCGGCAAAATCAAGAATACTCTGGAATCTGGCATCAGTTTCCGCTTTACTCAATCCGAAAATGGAAGCATTGATATAAACATTTTCCCTTCCGGTAAATTCCATATTGAACCCGCTGCCCAGTTCCAGAAGTGCCGCAACCCTTCCGTGAACAGTAACACTGCCCAATGTTGGCTGAAGAGTCCCGGTAATGATCTGAAGAAGTGTACTTTTACCGGCACCGTTTCTGCCGACGATCCCCACACACTCCCCTCTGCGGACGCAGAAGTTAATGTTGTTCAAAGCCCAGTATTCTTTATAGAATTTTTTATGACCGGCACACAAAGTCTGATACAGTCTGTGTATCGGTTTATCATACATTTCAAAACATTTTGAAACACCATTTACGCTGAGGATCACATCATCAGAGGACATCGGCAAACCCTTTCTTTGTCTTATAGAACCATGCAAACCCCAGTTGTAAAGTCAACAGGGATACAAGAAACGCTATTCCGAGGAATTCCCAGGAAGGAAGACGACCGTACAGAAATACATTTCTGGCTTCTTCGATCATCAAAGTAAGAGGATTGACCTGAAGCGGCCAGCGGTACTCTTCCGGAACGGCCTTGATGGGATAAAAAATAGGAGTCATAAAAAACAGGATCTGCAATATGACCTGAACCACATAGGAAGTATCCCGTACGAATACTCCGAAAGAGGCTACAAAATAGGAAACCCCCAGGGAAAACAGAAAAAGCGGGATCAGAACAAGGGGCAGGAGCAGCATCGTCCAGCTTATTGTGCCGTAAATAAAGATCGTCCCGAGAAAGAGCAGTACAAACCATACCGTTCCCAGAATAAAGGAGGATAATGTTTGAGCCAGCGGCAGGATCTCCAACGGGAAAATCACCTTTTTCACAAAGTTGGGATTGGAGGTGATAATAGCGCAATTTCCGCTGACACATTCTGCAAAAATAGTATACAGAGCCATCCCGCAGAACATAACAATAGCGAAAGTACCTCTGCCGCCGCCAAGATCCCCCCAGCGCGCTTTGAAAACGATGCTGAAAACAAAGGTATATACACACAGCATCATAAGGGGCTGAACAAAACACCAGATCAATCCCAGCCAGGAACCGCGGTAACGGCTGGAAATATTGCGGATACTCAACTGCCACAGCAGGGAAATATTATTTCTGATGATGCGCGGCAACAGTGTTACATCAAATATGAACAAAAGTTTTTTCAATTTATACCTTCCTGTCTTTTATCTGCAGTCCACTATATTATAGATAATATATCATGCCGCAGCCCTTTTTTCAAGTATATCAACCAGCTAAGTCTGTACCATTTCATAGTTATCCCATATATTTTATAATATATTCCGCAAAACGATCAGGAAACTCTGTTTGAAACCGAAAATAAAAGCATACAATAAGTCCCGCAGGGACGGTAGAGTCCAGCCCGGGGTTTCAACCCCGGGAAATATGTCCCCCCCCATGAATAAAGTCCCGTAGAGACGCAGGAAAATACCGTTAAGAATTGGTGAAAATATGTGTAATTAGAGATTGGTTCTTATTTATTTTACAACAAAACTGCTTCAACATTTTTTCCCTGCGCCCCGATGGGGCTTGAATCTCTGTTTACAATTTTTCCCGGGGTTAAAACCCCGGGCTTTGTTCTGTCGTCCCTCCGGGACTTGATTTGTGACAGGAACATATATTTCTTGTAGTCCGGGCTGGGTTCTATCGTCCCTCCGGGACTTGATTTGTGACAGGAACATATATTTCTTGTAGCCCGGGCTGGGTTCTATCGTCCCTCCGGGACTTGATTTGTGACAGGAGCATATATTTCTTGTACCCCGGATCTGGGTTCCTGTGCCCCGGTGGGGCTTTTTTATTCTCCTCTATGATATTTCACTCATACTGTCTGGAAAATCTGACAAAATCACTTTTTCAAAATCCAATTTTCTCCCGCTCAAATATGGCGAAAATACCTGTTTTTTGAGAAATTATGGGATAGCTGTGAATTTTTTTCAAAAAAAATGAAAAAGTGGTTTGAAAAACAGAAAAAAAGGTGTATATTAGTTAAATCACGAAAAAAAAGTGAATGGGTGTATAGCTCAGTTGGTTAGAGCGTCACGTTGACATCGTGAAGGTCACTGGTTCGAATCCAGTTATACCCACCATTATTGTTATTCCGAACCGTTGGAACCGTAAGGTTTTGACGGTTTTTTCTTTTTTCTGCATGAATTTTCTTTCAAATGCCGGGAATTGCTCCTGAATACTCAAAACGGGAAAAGAAGATCCCTTTTACAAAATATCCGTAAAAATCGCTCTTTTTTGATTGACATTTATGGAAAAAGTTATTATATTATCAGTGATAATTAAGAAAAAACTTTTTCCCGGAGAGTGAAATGGATGTAAAAAAGGCGATCCTTTATTACTTATATCTGAATAAGAGTGCAATCCGTCAGGAGATCATGAATTCCCTGCGGATGCGGCTCAATAATATTGTTGCCGCCTGCGATTCCCTGCTGGAAGAGGGAATGATCCGGAAAGAAGATCAGAGTAAACTGCGTTCTGTGCGTCTGGAACTTGTTCCGGAAAAATTTATGTGTATCGGTGCGGAACATCTGCCGGATTTCCTGGTGATGACGCTTATGGATGGAGCCGGAAAAGAGTTGGAAAGAAGACAGTGTATTCTGCCGGAAGCTCTGGGCGGAAAAGAGAGATTGAATCTGATCCTTGAAAAACTTTCCGCCTTCAAAAATGAGCTTGTGGATGAAAATTCCGGAGCGCGCCTTGCTTCTCTTGGTCTGGCGGATGTGGGAATATTTGATCCTGTCAGCGGAAAAAGTATCTATGCAGCCCATGTGAAAGACTGGGCAGGGCAGGAGATCAAAGCGGCATTGCAGAAACAATTTTCCTGTCATGTGGAAGTGCTTTCCCGTTCTGATGCAGGCTGTTACATGGATATTTTCCACGGCGGGAAAAAACAGGTGGAAAATCTTATCTACATCATCGTCAAAGGGGGGATCGGGGCTACTCTTGTCCTTCACGGAAACTTTTTACGGGAATATCTGCCTTCCTCCGGGGAAATGCATATACGGGTAAAGGAAGAAGGCCCGCTTTGTTCCTGCGGGAAACGGGGGTGTCTGGAAAGTATCTCTTCTGCCGACGGTCTTCTGATGCGGTATATTTTTGAAGGAAATAAGAAGAATAAAAGCAGGAAAAATATTACCTTGCAGGAACTTGTCCAGCTGGCGGAAGAGGGGGAGGCTTTTTGTGTACGTCTTCTGGAAGAGGGAGGGACAGCGCTGGGCAGAGCCGCGGCGGATCTGGCAGGATTTACCGGAATAAACCGTATCGTCCTGCGCAGTGAAGTAAAGGATGAAAAAGATATTTTTACCGGGAATTTCCGCAATGCCCTGAAGGAAAATATGCTTTCCTCCCTTGCGGAAACACTGGATATTTCCTGCGGAAGTATCGGAAAATCCGATGCCCCTGCCGGAGCTGCGTTATACAGTTTGAACAAATATTTTACGGAATAAAACAGTAAAAAGGAGAAAAAAATGAGATTGAAAGACAAAGTATGTGTGATCACCGGTGCCGGAAAAGGGATCGGTAGAAAAGGTGCGGAACTTTTTGCAAAGGAAGGCGCATTCGTTTACATTCTGGAATTTGATGATGTAAGCGGGCAGGATGCGGAAAATACCATCAGGGCAGCAGGCGGAAAGGCAAAGTTCCTGAAGTGCGATGTCTCTTCCTATGAATCTGTGAAGGCTGCATTTGACGTTATTGCAGAAGAAAATGACGGCATGATGGATGTGATGTATAACAATGCCTCCGTCTATCTTGCCGGAAAAGACGGTATCCTTACCGAAATCGCCCCGGAAACATGGCAGAAAGTCCTTGGGATCAATCTCAACAGTATTTTCAACTGCTGTCACTTTGCCATTCCCATGATGCAGAAAAGAGGAAAAGGCGCAATCATCAATACTGCCTCCAGTGCCGGAGTCATCGGTATTCCCAAATGTGACGCCTATACTGCTACCAAAGGTGCTACCGTATCTTTGACCCGTTCCCTGGCTGTGGAATACGGCAAATACGGTATCCGTACCAACTGTATCGCTCCCGCCGCCATCGCCACCGATATGGTGAAACAATCCAATCCTGACGGTCCGGATTTCGATGCCTTTACCTTCATCAATCTGCGTACTCCTTTGCGCCGCTGGGGAACTCCGGAGGAAGTAGCCTCTCTTGCCCTCTTCCTTGCAAGCGACGATTCCACGTATGTCAATGGATCCATCATCACCGCTGACGGCGGGATCACCATCTGCGGCGACCTTGCAAAACCGGTGGAAGGAAAATAAAGAGACTTGCTCTCTGTTTGTAAAAACTTTAAAATACATTTTATTCAACCGAATCAAAGAAAGGAAAACAAATGTTTAAAGACTGTGCAGAACTGGCGAAAGCCGTACGTCTCAACTGTCTGCGAATGGTGTACCGCGGTGAAAGCGGACACATTGGAAGTATGCTTTCCGCAGCAGACATCCTCGCCGTCCTCTACAACCGCATCCTTAATGTGGATGCCTCAAGTCCGGACAAAGCTGACCGTGACCGCCTTATTTTCAGTAAAGGTCACGGCGGAGCCGCCCTTTTTGCCACACTGGCGGAAAAAGGTTTCTTCCCCAGGGAATGGCTGGATACCTACTACAAAGATGCCGGTAAACTTTCCGGACATATCTCCCACCATATCCCCGGCGTGGAATTTTCCACCGGTTCACTCGGGCATGGACTCCCTGTTGCCTGCGGTATGGCTATGGCGGCAAAACAGGCAAAAAAATCCCATAAAATCATCTGTATTGCCTCCGACGGGGACTGCAATGAAGGTTCCACCTGGGAAGCCATTATGCTTGCCGGACAGCACGCATGGGATAATCTTACCATGATCGTGGACTATAACCGCCTTCAGGCTCTGGGCAGAAGTCAGGATATTATCGATCTGGAACCCTTCGACCGTAAACTTAAAGAGTTCGGCTGGGAAGTTACCACTGTTGACGGACATGATTATGCCGCTCTTGAAAGAGCATTTTCCACCCTGCCTCTTACCAAAGGGAAACCTTCCTGCATCATCTGCCGTACCGTAAAAGGCAAAGGGGTGAGCCTCTTTGAAAATGATTACCGCTGGCACTACGGAGGCATTACGGAAGAGATCTACGAAAACGCTAAAAAAGAACTGGAGAAGGGAATATGAGAAAAGCATTTAATGAAGAACTTTTGAAGATCGCACACGCTGATCCCAGAGTTTTTATGATCCTGGCAGATATCGGTTACGGTGAGATCGAACCTTTTGCCAACGCCTTCCCCGACCGTTTCATCAACTGCGGTGTGGCGGAACAGAATATGACAGGAGTAGCTTGCGGTGTGGCAATGGAAGGAAATATCGCCATTACCTATTCTATTGCCAACTTCCCCACCTTGCGCTGTTTTGAACAGATCAGAAATGATGTATGTTACCATAATGCCAATGTGAAGATCGTCATTATCGGCGGTGGTCTTGCCTATGGTCCTCTGGGGATCTCCCATCACTCCACAGAAGACCTTGCTGTAATGCGGGCTCTGCCCAACATGGTCTGCCTTTCCCCCTGCGATATTCCTGAAGCAAGGGAAGCAGTCAAAGCCATGATGGCGTATAACGGGCCTGTTTATTACCGCTGCGGTTATAAAGGGGAAAAGGATATCCATGAAGGAAAAGTGGATTTCAAAATCGGCGGTTCCGCCCAGGTGAAAGACGGGAAAGATCTGACCATTCTCTTTACCGGAACTGTGGGGATCAATGCCAAAGAAGCAGTATTGGAAGCTGCCGGAGAAGGCATTGATTGCCGTCTGGTCAGTATGTATTCCATCAAGCCCATTGATAAAGAAGCCATTATCCGTGCCGCAACGGAAACCGGCAAGATCATTACCGTGGAAGAACACAATATCTGCGGCGGGCTTGGCGGAGCTGTGGCAGAAGTTCTCTGTGATGCCAATACCCCTTGCAAATTCAAACGCATAGCACTTCCGGATGTGAATGTTTCCAAGATCGGTTCCCAGGAATGGCTGCGGGATCAGTACGGTCTGGGGGTAAAAGATATTCTCAACGAGATCCGTATCATGGCTGGAAAATAAGAAGAAAATTTTTCTTCGACCATAAAAAGGGGGGGTGCAAAACCTCATAAAAGGTTGCAAATCCCCTGTTTTTTTGTATAAATTTTTATTTGCTGTCGAAAAAATCAGCAATCTTGAATTTATACAACAATAGTAAAAAATATTGCAGGTAAAATATTGTATCTCTTTTATATAAAATAAATTGGAATTGCTTTTATTACTTGTAATAAAAGCAATTCCGGTGAAAGTTTTGCAATACCCCCTTTTTTTAGCCTTTATTTTTTCTCTTCGTGATACTCTTTTTCGGTATTCACGTTCCAGATGGCTTTTTTATCTCCCTTTCCTCCGATAAGAATGTGCCGGACGGCTTCAAAGGAGGTTGCCATACTGTGATCCATATTGTTGTAACGGTGCTGACCATTGCGGCCCACACAGTAGAGATTGGGGAACGTATCCAGACAGGAAATGATCTCATTTATCTGTGAATATGTATCGAAATAGGCGGGATACGCTTTTTCCACCTTTTCCACATGATGATCCAGTATCTTTTCCCCGGAGGAAATGACCCCCATTTTTTCCAGTTCTTTTACTGCAAATGTTTTCCATTCCTCTTCCGTTTTGTTCCAGTATTCATCCCCTTCTGAACAGAAATATTCCAGTCCGATCCAGACCGTTTTCAGGGGTTCCTTCACCATATAGGGAGACCAGTTGTTGAAAATCTGTATCCTGCCCAGTTTCACATCCTCTTCCTGGACATAGATCCAGCAGTCCGGGACAATATTGTTGAGAGTTTTCAATTTCGTATGGTTTTTCAGGGAGAGTTTTTCCAGAAGCAATCCCACCGTGACAAAATCCCGGTAAGGCAATCCTTCCGCTGCAGAAAGAATATTTGCCGGAACTTCAGACAATCCGGCAATCAGTTCTTTCACCGGCATGGAAGAGATCACAATATCACTTTCAAAACTTTTTTCCTCACCATTATCTGCTACTGCTGTAACTTTTTCTATTCCTTTATTTCCTGTAATAAATTTTTCCGCTTTACAGTTGAAAAGGATCTTTCCGCCCCTTTTTTCAAACTCTTCCGCACATTTTTCCCAGAGTTGACCGGGACCGTGTTTAGGATAATGGAACTCTTCAATAAGACTTGTCTCCACTTTTTTGCGTTTTCCCGGAAGAAGTTTTCCTGCTATATCTTTGAGAACGGCAAGAATGGATAAGCCTTTGACTCGCTGGGCTCCCCATGAGGCGGAAATATCCCGGGGATGTCTGCCCCAGAGTTTTTCTGTGTAACGCTCAAAAAACATACTGTATAATTTTCTGCCGAAACGGTTGATATAGAAATTTTCCAGAGAGGTTTCCGGCAGTGTGCGGCAGAGGGAAAAAAGGTAACTTATTCCCGCAGAAAAAGTAGTCATCAATCCCATGTTGAGGATGGTATTCATATTCATCTTTACAGGATAATCAAAAAACTTTCTTCTGTAGTAGATCCGTGATACCCTTGTTCTGGAAAGCATGACGGAATCTGTTTTGTCAGGATCCGGGCCATCCGGGGAAAGAGATACACTTCTTTTCAGGATCTTATCGTCAAACGCTCCGGAACCCTGCAGCGGCATCAGCTCATTCCAGAATTGATTTACTTCCGTATCTTTCGTAAAAAAACGGTGTCCGCCGATATCCATGCGGTTGCCGTTATGCAGGACAGTGCGGGAGATCCCGCCGACAGTTGAAGATCTTTCAAGAATAATGACCTGATATTTTCCTTCACCGTCTTTCAACAGCCGCAACCCCGCAGTCAAGCCCGCAGGACCGGCACCTATGATGATCACTTTTTTCATAATAATTCTCCAGTAACAGAAGGAATATACTGTTATATAACTGAAAAATCAACAGTTAAAATTTTAAAAACGCCTGTTTTATCCCGCTTATCATCATCTGCATCGCCACAACCGAAATAACAAGCCCTGTAAGCCGGATGAGAGGTCCCTGTGTATGGGTCTTCACAAGAAAACGGTTGATGGAATTTGCCCCCAGCATCAGAAGAAAATTGATGAATATGGCAATGACCAGAGAACAGGATGTAAGAAAAAGTCCGTCCTTTGCACTTCCGGCAATCACTGCTGCGATCATTCCGGGACCGGCGATGAGGGGCGCTGCAAGAGGAACAAGGGAAATATCCGTCATGGTATTGTGGATGGAATCCATTGTCTTTTTGACAAACTTTCCCTCATTGATGGCTGTCCATCCAATAACAAAGACTACCAATCCGCCGGTGATCTGCAAGGAGTAGATCTCCACACGGAAGATCCGGCTTAAAATAAAGTGTCCTGCCGCAGAAAGAACAAGAAGAATGAGTAATGCTGCCGATGAGGATTTCCAGGAAAGTTCAAAATTCTGTTTTTTTGTCAAGCCGGGTTCGTATGAGGCAAGGAACATGATCTTGCTTGCCGGATTGAGCAGTGCCAGAAGATAAAACGCATTTTCCACCATTTGAGCTATGTCCATTTTTTATCCTTTCCTTTACAGCAAAATTTGCCTGTATATATGAATATAGACCGCTGAAAAAATAAATCAATTCACAGAAAAAATAAAATCAATACAAAAAAAAGCATTGTTTACACAACAATGCTTCATAAAAGTATGTTTTTACCTTTTTTTCTCAGAATAATGAAAGTTCCCCTTCACAATTTTTACAGGGTTTTACCTCATTTTCTGCGGAAAGAAAGGGGGCGAATTTTTTCCGCAGCTCCTCCAGTTTTTCCAGATAGTAGAGGGTATTTTCATCCCGTACATCCTCTTTTGCATCAGAAAGGAGTTTGGAATTTTCCACAACAGAAACTTTTTTCTTCGTCCCGGTTATATAAAAAGAGATCTGATCGCCCTGACGGTAATCTTTTCCGGAAGCAAGGGCAAGTTCGTAAGCTGCACTGCGCCTGCCGTTTCCTTCTGCAAGTTTCCTTTTGTAGGCTTCCGGGGAATCGGCAAGAGTTTCACTTTTTGCCAGATCACGGAAAGAGATAGTGTGGGAACTTATTTTTCTGCAATATTCTTCGTGGATCTTATCCGCCTTTTCCGGCTGTTTTTCCAATAAACAGCGGATGGTCTCCTCCATATATTTTCTCTGAAAGACTTCCAGCCCCCGGGATTTCAACGCAGCTCCGGCGATCGTCACTTCGCCGGATGCAGTGAGAAGGGCATAATTTTTACTTTTATAGCAGAACATCGCTTTATATGATTCATCAAAATCCACTTCGATACCCGGGGGAAGTCCTTCTTTCAGCAGTCCGGATATATTTTCAAGAGATATTTGCGGTTTTCTTACAAAATAAATCCCGTCTGTATCCATTTCAATAATGGAACAGCCTGCTTCCTCCAGAATATTTTCCATTCCGGAAAGAATATTTCTTCCGGTGGCAGTCACCTCTTCCGCCATGGCAAAATCATTGAGAAACCCCTGTTCAAACCCCAGATAACCGTAGAAAGAGTTGATCAGGATCTTGAAAGTCTTCTGTAAAGAGGAATAATACTCTTTTTCCTCTTTTGTTTCCGCATTTTTCGCCGCATCTTTTGCCTGAAGGCGGAAGGAACGCAATCTTGCCAGCTCTGCGGGAAAAATTTTCAGTGTATCCCGTACCGGACACAGACCTTTCGCAAGGATGACGGAAGGGTAAAGAGAACGTACGTCACAATGGTCCACATTTTCAAATACCCCCGTTCTTTCCGCAGAAGTCAATGCTCCGGCAAAGGCACGTCCCCTTTCCGGAGCCGGAAGGGCATGACTTCTCACAAGATATTCTGCTGCAAGAAATCCGTCGATCCTTGTGGCGTTGCCTCTGACGATACAGTTCTGGTAGGAGAGGGGGATCAGTTGAGTCTGGTAAAAATAACTGGGGGAGAGTATGGCGGATAATCCTCCGGTTTCCCGTACATCGTCCAACGCATATTTCAGAAGAGCCTCCCGGTTCTGATACCAGGCTTCTGTAATATTTTCCCCGGCAATATAGGTACGGTCGGGAGAAGCGATCCCGAAATGTTTTGCTGCATATTTCAGATTGAAACTGTCCAGATTGCGGTTGACTGCATCATAAAACTGGAGAAGGTGCAATGTATCGGCAACATGTCTGCCGTAAATATCGTATCTTGTATAAGCGATCTGCCGTTCCGCCACGGAAAAACGGGAGGCGCGGCGTTTCAGAAGAGATCCATCCCTTCCCAGTGCAAGTTTGACTTTATGCAGTTTCGCTCTTTCTTCGATATAGGGAAGGTCGAAGCGGAAAATATTATGTCCTTCAATAATATCCGGATCCCGTTCTTTAATGATTTTCACAAACTCTTCCAGAAGTGTTTTTTCATCACTTTCCGCAGAAGAAAGCACTTTTTCAAAGCCGGTGGAATCGGAGACGCTTATAATAATGATCTCATCTTCTTTTCTTTTCGCATTGGGAAAATCATACGCCGGATCACATAACGTTTCAATATCAAACTGCAATCTTTTCACCTGCGGAAAGGTCATGCCGGAAAAGAGACGCAGTCTGTTGGTGATAAGAGCCTGCTGGACAAGATCGGAATAAACTTTGTAGGGCCCGCCTGTACTGCCGGGGGGAAATCCGGTTGTCTGTTTTAATTTTTTCAGGGCATTTTCGTAAGCGGAAAAGCTGGAAAAAAATACCTGAAAGGTATAAAAACCTGCCCCCTCAAGAGTCTTCAGAGTATAAGTTCCCTCCGGAAAACATTCTGCGGCAAGCTCCTTCCTTTCCAACAGGATGAATGGGGAAAAATCAATGACTTCCTTTCTTACCTCATCATCGTTCTCCCGGAAAAAAAGCTCTGCTTTTCCTTCATTTGCCGATACTTCCAATGCACACAGTTTCTTTGCCGTGCTGTAGGAAGAAAAGGCTTCATCCATATCAAAAATTTTCTTTTCCTGTGCCATATGGCTCCCCGTGTATTTTTACTCGTCTTTATCAATTTTACGGAATACTTTCAGCGGCCCGTCAAAATCTTTTTCTTTTTTCTTCCATTGCGCCAGACGGTTCTGATAATACGCATAAAGTACTTTCTGACTGCGGGTATGTTCATGTTTCTGTGCGGAAAGTGTCTTTGTATATTTATTTCCCCCTGTCATCCTTCTGCCTTTTCTGCGGTCATGCTTCTGGATGTCCAGTATCATATCCAGTTCGGCGCGTAAAGCGGGATCTTCCACAGGATAAAGGATCTCAATACGTCTTTGCAGATTTCTCGGCATGAGATCGGAACTGCCAGTATAATATTCCGGAACTCCGTTGTTCCGGAAAAAATAGATCCTTCCGTGTTCCAGATAACGGTCAAGAATACTTATGATGCGGATGTTGCCGGAAAATTCTTCTGCCAGATATTCCGGATTTATCCCGCAGATGCCCCGGACGATAAGGGTGATCTGTACATGTTTTTTTGCCGCGGAATACAGATGGTCAATGATCTCGTCATCAATGACCGCATTGGCTTTGATAATGATTTTTCCCGGATTTTCTTTTGTGGAATATGCCGCTTCCCGGTCGATCATAAAAAGCAGTCTTTCCTTCAGATTGAAGGGGGCGACAAGTAATTTGTTCCACTGGGGCGGGGCGGAGAACCCGGTGATCACATTGAAAAGAGCGGAAACATCCTGTGCCAGAAGAGGATCGCAGGTGAAACAGCCTATATCTGTATAAGTACGGGCTGTTTTGCAGTTGTAATTACCGCTGCTTAGATACATATACCGGCGTATGCCGTCTTCTTCCCGTCTTACGATCATCAATGCTTTACAATGCACCTTCAAGCCTGCGATCCCGTACACTACATGCGCTCCCGCTTCTGCAAGTTCCTGCGCCCACTGGATATTATTTTCCTCATCAAAGCGTGCCTTCAGTTCCAGAAGTACGGAAACCTGTTTTCCGTTGCGGGCTCCTTTGATCAGCGCTTTTACCACAGGGGAATCATTCCCCACACGGTATAATGTCTGTTTGATGGCAAGCACATCCGGATCGTCGGCTGCCTGTTCCAGAAAATCCACTACCGGATCAAAGGATTCATAAGGAAGATGCAGTAAAACCGGGGGATTGTCCCGCAAGGCATCCACGATCCTTTTCCCCCGGGGAAAGAAGGGGGAGGGCAGAGGCGGCTGTTCCGGATCATTGAGCATGGGATAGCCTTTGATGGAAGCAAGTTCAAAGAGAGATTTGTGGTTCATGATCCCGTCCACTTTCCGGATCATGCAGTTGTAATTTTCCGTAAGTTTCAGATGTTCCCGTAAAAAGGCGGCAGATTCCTTTGAGATCCCGGATGAAAGTTCCAGACGGATCACATTTCTCTTTGTGGTTTTCCTCAAAACAGTCTGGATCTCGGAAAGAAGGTCACCACCTATACGCTTCTCATCAAAGGCAAGATCCATATCCCTTGTCACCCGGAAAAGGCTGCACTCTTTTATGGTACAATCCCTGAAAAGCATTTCCAGATGGTTTTTAATAAGTTCCTCTGCGGCAATAAATACCATTCCGGAAGCAGAGTTTTCCACCTGTATGAACCGGGGGATCACCGGCGGAACTTCCAGAACTGCAAATTTTTCCACGGTAAGATCTTTTTCCTTCCGTTCCAGTTTTATAAGCATTTCCAGCCCCAGATTGGGGACAAGGGGGAAGGGGTGGGACTGATCGATTCCGATGGGGGTGAGAACCGGATAAATGCGGTTTGCCATAATGGTACTGCCCGTATTTTTCTGTCCGGGAGTAAGAGTTTCCCAGGAGGCGATGCGGATGGAATGTAAAGCAAGTTCCGGCAGCAGTTTTTCATTGAGAAGACGGCTCTGTCTGGAAGAGAGGATCTGGATGATATTTGTGATCTTTTTTATAAGTTTGCCTGCCGGGGATTTTTTCAGTTTTTTGGCGGTAAGCCCTTCCCGGGTACCGGTTTGATCTGAAGAAAGTTTTCCCGCAAGAGCCGCCAGACGTACCATGACAAACTCATCCAGATTACTGCTGAAAATCGCCGTGAATTTCAATTTTTCCAGGATGGGGGTAGCCGGGTCTTCCGCTTCATCAAGCACTCTTTTATTGAATTCCAGCCAGGAAAGATCCCTGTCGATATATTTCTCTTTTCCCGCAGAATTTTTTTTCATTTCTTTTTTCATTTTTCATGCCCTTTTTTTCTGATCCTGTCAGGAAAACGTGATGGGACAGGCAAATACACTTCTGAAAAAGTCTTTGTCTGCTTCCGGAATAAAACCGGCAAGAAGAGTGAATTTATCCGGACAGTGTACTGTGATCCTGTCATTTTTCACCTTTATGACAATATTTTCCGCCGTTGCAGCTGTAAGGGACAACGCGCAGGAAATACGCAGGATCGCCGCAAGTTTATTGATAATGGATCTTTCCTGCCCCTGAAGTGCGGCAAATTCTGTATGCTGCGGCCTTGGGAAACTCTTTCTGTGATAACGTACGGTCAATGCTGTAAGGGCGCGGTCTTCCGCAGACAGCCCGGGGATCTGGGTATTGCTGATGAGATAGGCTGAGTGTTTGTGATATGCCTGATTATTGATGAAAAGACCGCATTTATACAGCATGGAGGCGGTATACAGTATCCTCCGTTCCCGTTCCCCCAGTCCATGAAGTTTTTCCAGCTGATGAAACAGACGGGACGCAAAGGCTGCTGTACGCAAAGTGCCGTCATCCATACAGCGGTATTTTACAGCGGTGCGGGCAATGATCGCCCGCATCTGATCTTCAAAGGAACTTTTCTTATTCTGTTCCCGTCCCTGTTCCTCTTCAATAAAATCCTTGAGAAGAAGATATTTTGTGGAGGTCATGGGAATGAAAAGTTTATCCGCATTGGTGATATGAAACAGATTATCCAGGATCACACAGCTGGGAATGATCATTTCTGCAAGTTCCGCCGAAAGAAGATATTTTTCGCAAAGCTGATTTGTGGAGGAGAGACTGATCTGCTGATAAAGGAGCATGAATTCATTTTTATCATAGGTGGAAAATGGCTGTTTTTCAGGAGAACAGCCTTTTTCTTTCCTCTGAAGATCAAGAAGGGGGAGAAGTCCCCGGACGGAACTGCCCAGTACGATCAGGGTGGAGGCTTCCAGATCGGAAGAAATATGCTCCAGTTCCCGGAATGATTTATTGATAATATCTGCAAGATACTGTTTTTTTGCCGCAGGGGAGATCGTTCCGGGAGTAAGTTCCAATGCCCGTAATGTACCCACCTTCAACGTTTCTGTGAAAAGCATCTTTCCTTTTTCATATCCGCTGATCTGACAGGCCCCTGTACCAATATCCGCTATCATGGTCTTTTCCCGGCGGAAAGGGAGATTTTCCTCTTTTTCATCCGCTACGGCAAGAAAGTCCAGTCTGGCTTCGTCGGAGCCTTCCAGAATACTCAGGGATATACCGGTTGCATGAAAGATCCTTTCAATAAAGATCTCCGCATTTTCCGCCTCCCTTACCGCACTTGTGGCGATGGCACGGCAACGGACAACACAATATTCCTGCATCTTCTTTCTGTAATTATTCAGTATTCCGCAGAGCAGTCTTATGGAATCTTCGCTGATCCTTGCATGCCGGAATACTTCCGAACCCAGAGGTACCGGCATTTCCAGTTCTTCCAGAGGTGTAAAGGAGCCGGACGAAAAATTTACCTCCGCAATAAGCATCCTTGCCGAATGGGCTCCTATATCAATGACCGCCGCCGGAAGTTTTCTGTTTTTTTCTTTCTGAAGAGCCATAAGAAACGTCCTCCTCCCCCTGCTTCCTTCTGATTACACATTACCTTCATTTGCGGCGTAAATGGCGGCCCCCAGTGCCACCGCATCATCCCCGTGACCGGAAAGCAGAAGTTTGACCTTTGAAGGATCCATACCGAAAAGATGTTTTTCAAAACTTTTTCTGAAAACCGGGAGGATCTCTTTTCCCATGGAGGCAACGACTCCGCCACCAAGTACAATACATTCCGGTGCGACAGCAGCACATATATTTGCCGCTGCGATCCCCAGCATCATCGACCCCTTATCCACCGCTGCCCGTACTGCATTATCTCCGTCAGCATAGGCTTTTTTCAGATGTTTACTTTTGATATTTGTACTTTTACTGTTGAATTTATCCGGCGGAAGAAGGGAGGCTCCACCATATTTTTTCCTGTACTTATGGATCGCTTTCACAAAGGCGATCTTGCTGCAATAGGCTTCCGCGCACCCTTTGTGGCCGCATCCACATACTCTTCCGCCTTTGCGGATGATCATGTGACCGAATTCCCCGGCAAGCCCCTCTTTCCCCACATGGAGTTTTCCATTCAGCACCAGACCGCCGCCCAGACCTGTTCCGATAAAAAATCCGGCAGCATTACGGCATCCTGCGGCACAACCATTGACTGTTTCACTTAAAAGTCCCAGATTGCCGTCATTGCCCAGATAGACTTCCCTTTTGATCAGTTTACGGAAAAGTTCCTTCATGGAAAATTTTTTAACAGAAAGATTTGTTGCAAAAAGCGAGTCTCCTGTTTCCGGATCCACCGGGGAGGGGACGGCAAGCCCGATCCTGTCCGCATCGGAAAGAGCCAGCCCGAGTTCTGCAAGAGCAAGTTTTCCCGTTTCAATGAGGGCAAGAGCCAGTTCTTCCGCATTCACATTGGCGGGAGTGGGAGTTTTCGCCCTGCTGAGGATCTTGAAATCTTTATCTGCAACAACAGCATAGATCTTGCTTCCGCCCAGATCTATCCCCAAAAAAAGTCCATCATTTTTTTTCATGGCACTTATCCCCGTCTTTCCGTTTTCACTGTACAATAATCTTCTCTTCTTCTGTACAATAGCATAAAATATAAAAATTTTCCAGTTTTTTACGATTCTTTTCTCAAATTACCCCTCTTTACAACCCTTCCTTTTTTATGTTGAACAGCATCCCGATGACAAGATCTGATGCAAGAGCAATACTTTTGCCGCTGATCCTTTCCAGGGAATCTTCCGGCGTGTGCCAGAATACATTATCCGGACCGTAGGAAAAATCAATGAGGTCGATGGAAGGGATTCCTTTCTCCATAAAAGGAACATGGTCATCCAGCATTTCCCCGGCAAATTTTCCTGTAAAGGAACTTTTCTTCAGGTAAGAAGCACTTTTTTCCAGCAGAGAAACAAGTTTGGGGTGGGAATTACGGGGTGGGGTGATGCAAAGATCCTTATCTCCTATCATATCCAGAAGGATCATTGCTCTGCACCTGCTTTTGTTCTTATGCAGATTTTCCGCATGATATTTACTGCCGTGCAGTCCGTCATTTTCCCCGTATTCCACAAGGCACTCCTCCCCGTCAAAGAATACAAGACGGAGGGTATAAGGCAGTTTTATACCGCATTTTGCAATATTTTCCGCTATCAGGAGAAGGGCGGATACTCCGCTTGCCCCGTCATTGGCTCCCGGAAAAGCAAAGGAGGAAAATCTTTTGGTATCATAGTGGGCTCCGGTAATGACATGATCTGGACTGCTGCCGGGGATTTCGGCAATGATATTGCAGAATGGCAGAGTACCGTTTGGTGTCATCCGGGTAAATTCTTCCGTTGTAACTGTGACTCCCGGGATCTCTTTCAGGGTCTTTATGATCCAGGTCCTGTACGTTCGGATCGCATCTGAACCGGAATATCTGTCACCGAAAGAAACGCTTTTGGCTGTATAAAATTCCGCTTTTTCCGCATCACAGGGTGGGACTTTGTCCGGAATGGAAAATTTTTCCGGAATACAGCCTGCCGGCAGAAGCAGGAAAACGAGAGTGAATATACATCCGGCAAAAGTTTTTTTACTGAAAAACAAGTTCATTTTTTATATATCCTTATGATTTTATCACGCCAATGTACAATAGTTCCGCCGGAAGCAAAAGTCAAATATAAGTACAGGAAAAAATACATAAACATGACGCCGAAACCGGATAAAACGCTTCTTTTTCATTTTTCAAGAGAAAAAATTGATTTTTTTTACAGAAAATTTTCACAGCTGTCCCATAAAATCATGGAAAAAAGAGAAATGTTTGGTTGCCTGGCGAGGCGGTTGCCGCCGAGCGCGCAGTGGATGTGCGAATGAACCGCAGGGCAATCGCCTTGCGGACGCTCACAAGGAATTGTGAGCGTATGAGCCAGCAGCGAGCATTAAGCCGCGAGAGAATGAGGGCGTTTTTTGCCCGAATGAACGCAGGCGCATATATATATGGAAAAAGAAACTGCCGCATTACGAAAGAGTTTGACTGCACAAAAGGAAAAAGTGAGGGGGAGAGGGGAGTGAAAAAAGCAAAATGCGTTTGGGGCTCTCTCCTGAAGGTTGCCCAAAACAGGATAAAGAAGTATTTTTGAAAAAATCTGACAAAATCACTTTTTTAAAAATCAATTTTCTCCCGTTCAAACCCAAGGGAAATACCCGTTTTTTGAAAAATTATGGGATAGCTGTGTTTTTTTTACAGAAAATTTTTTAAAAAGAAACAGAATCAGAGTTGAAATTCTCTGAATTTGTGCAATATTGTGAAACAATTATTTCATAAAAAGGGAAAAACGGGAAAAAGGGCGGAAAAAGATGATCCACTATTACATCACTCATTTTGTAACAAATTTCAAAGATACCCCTTTACGGCTGGTTGACTATGTATCTTTCCGGGCGGGGGCTGCTGCCATGACTGCATTTCTCCTTGTCCTGTTTTTCGGACCTTTTACCGTAAGAATGTTGAAAAAACTCAATGCCGTTGCCGCAGACAGGTACAAAGATGTGGATCCCGAACTTGTGAATAAACTGAAAAGCAAAACCCCCAGTATGGGCGGGATCCTTATCGTGGCAAGTATTACCGTTTCCCTGTTATTGTGGGGGGATCTTACCAATGCCCTGCTTCAGATCTTTCTTGCCGCCACTCTGGGGTTTGCTCTTCTGGGGTTCCTGGATGATTATGCAAAGACTGCTCTTCAGAAAAGCGGCGGGATCTCCGGCAAATGCAAAATGCTTTTCCAGATCCTTATTACTCTCGTATCCCTTTATTTCTTCAACCAGTTGAGTGAAACCGGCGATATTTTGCAGGATCTTTACGTTCCTTTTATCAAAGAACCGGTTTACATCATGCCCCTTTGGATAGCTTTTGTATTCGGCGTGCTTGTGGTAGTGGGATCATCCAATGCAGTCAATCTTACAGACGGAAAAGACGGTCTTGCGGTAGGGTGTGTCACATTCTGTACACTTGCTTATACAGCCTTTGCCTATATGACAGGACACAAGATCTTTGCGGATTATCTCAGTCTGAAATATATCCAGGGGGCAGGGGAAATTGCCGTATTCGGTTGTGCCATTGCGGGAAGCTGTATCGGTTTTCTGTGGCATAACTGTCATCCGGCATCCATGTTTATGGGAGATACCGGAAGTCTTGCTCTGGGCGGAGCCGTGGGACTTATTGCTGTACTGGTAAAACAGGAGATCCTGCTTCTTCTGGTAGGCTGGGTCTTTGTGATGGAGGCTGGTTCTGTGATGCTTCAGGTGGCAAGTTTCAAATTTACCGGAAAACGGATCTTCTTATGTTCCCCCATCCACCACCATTTTGAGAAGAAGGGGTGGCCGGAAACGCAGATCGTGGTACGGTTCTGGATCATTGCCGGAGTATGCGCTCTTCTGGGGCTTGCCACATTGAAACTGCGCTGATATAAAGGAAAAGGGAATTTATGGAGGAAATTCGTATCGGGCACGGGTGGGATGTCCACCGTTTTACAGAAGAGCGTCCCCTTATTCTCTGCGGAGTAAAGATCCCTCACTCTCACGGACTTCTGGGACACAGTGATGCAGATGCGCCTGTGCATGCCCTTATTGATGCCCTTCTGGGGGCATTGGCTCTGGGGGACATCGGTACTTTTTATCCGGATACAGATCCCGCTTACAAGGGGGCGGACAGTATGCAATTACTGGAAAAAACTTTACAGATGCCTCCTTTTCCTCAGTGGGAGATCATCAATATTGATCTGAATATCATTACCCAGAAACCCAAGATGCTCCCCCATATTCCGGCAATGAAAGAAAATCTTGCCAGAGTTCTCTCTCTGGATCTTTCCCGTATTTCCATCAAAGCCAAGACCAATGAAAAATTAGGATATATCGGTGAAGGGGAGGCACTGGAAAGTTCCGCAGTTGTCCTTCTGCGGAAAAGATAATTTTTCAGTTTAAAAGGGAATGTTTTTCCTGTTCAAACAGGATTTTTTTCTGCAATTTTTTTATGGGGATCTCCCGCAGATTTTTTCCTTCCTGCAATGCCAGAGCCGCGGCATATCCGGCAGCTTCGCCCAGCCGGATAAGCGTCCTTGACAGCCGGCAGCTTGAGGCTGCAAGGCAGGAAAAACCACCGATCCTACCGGAAACAAGAAGATTATCCACGCCTTCCGGCAGCAGACACCGGTACGGTATCCCATAGGCACTCACTTTCTTTCCCGTTCCCTTTGAGCCGTGGAAATCAATATTGTGATCTGCTATAACGATCATATCCTTATGGGATTGTCCGGCAAGTCCGGCAAGAATATCATTTTCATTAAGCATATAATCACATTGTATGCGGAAGGTTTCCCGGATACCGGGGGAGGAAAAGATCTTTACGATCTCATGATTTCTTCCCCATGCGTAATTTTGCTGCACATAATTCCAGAACGCACGGACACGTCTTTCACATTCGGCAAGAGCGGCAGTTCTGTCCATGATGAAAAACTCTGCTCCTGTCATTGTAGGGAGCATATTGCAGCAATAATCTCCGTTGGGATATTCGGTTGCCACCATACAGCCTTTTCGGGGAGTTCCGTCAAATGGGTCGATTCCCGGAACAGCTTTTTTCCGCACTCGGAAGAGCATGGTTACGCCGTTGAGATCATGGATACGGGCTTCTTCAGGAGCATCTTCCTCTCCGAATTGACTTTTACTGTCCCTGCCCATGAAAAATCTGCATTTGGACGCAGACAATATTCCGCAGTTGTCGATCCAGAGCTTTGCCCGGATCTCCCTTCCGTCGGAAAGAACGACTTTTTCTATGAAGGAATCCTGTAGAACGATACGGGTGCAGGCTGTGGAAGTAATGACCTTGCAATACGCTTTTTCCAGCATTTTCATAACACAGGAATGAAGGATCTCCGGTTCAAAAATAATTCCATTCCAGAGATCCTGAGAGAAGGCACCCCCGTAAACAAAACCTTTTTTCAAAGTATCCTGATAGGAGAGAAGAGGATCGATCTTATACAATCCGCCGGGAAAATTTTTTTTTGCCGGATCAGGGAGGCAGAAATGCATGGCATTATGATAGATCCCGCATCCGCCGGGGATCTCCCGCATCATTTTATACAGTTCTTCAGGAAGCCCGTATGCACATCCTGTCACCGGCTCCCAGCAGTTTACTCCGCATACGGTGGAGTTTCCGCCAAGTATGGATTCTTTTTCCACAAGAACAGTTCTGAATCCGCTTTGCGCTGCCCGCAAGGCGGCGGAATATCCGCCGGAACCTCCGCCGACCACACAAATATCTGTTTCGTAAAACTGTTCCATATTTTCTCCTGTATCCGGTAAAATTAATATAGCAGATGCCGTTTTTATTTTCAAGGAAAAAATTTTTTAATTTGTATTTTCCTGCGGAGAACTGTATATTATGTGGAAAATGATGATACGGAATACCATTTCTGGTCATTTTCAGTTTGAATAATACTGTTTCCAAAACATGAAGGAGAAAATATGGATGTAAAAGGAAAAATTGCCATTGTGACTGGCGGAGGTTCTGGTTACGGTCTTGGGATCGCCTGTGCATTGAAAAAAGCCGGAGCCAAAGTCTTTATTACAGGCCGTAATCAGGAAAAACTGGAGAAAGCTGCTGCCGAAAATGACCTTACTGCCATTGTTGCTGATGCTTCTTCCGCAAGTGACTGGGATAAAGTCTTTCAGAAAACTACCAAAGTGGATATTCTTGTAAACAATGCCGGATTCGGCGGACTTATTGCACCTGTTGCAGAGCAGAGTGATGAAAATATCATCAGTGTCATCAATACCAATCTTACCGGTGTTATCTTCGGCTGCTCCAGAGCTGCAAAGATCATGGTGGAACAGAAAAGCGGTATCATTCTGAATATTTCCAGTGTATGTGCCCTTTATGCATGGCCCGCCTGGAGTGTTTATACTGCGGCAAAAGCCGGTCTGGCAAAATTTTCCCATGGTCTTTATACAGAATTGCGTCCTCATGGCGTGCGGGTAAGCTGTGTGACCCCCTCCTGGGGACAGACCGATTTCTGTAAAGCAGCCAATATTTCCGGTGCATCGGAAGATGCCGCTCTTGCCCCCAAATGTATTTCTCCGGAAGATTTGGGAAAAATGGTGCTGGATATTATTGAAACTCCCGATCATCTTGCGATCCCGGATGTAACGGTTCAGCCCATGATCCAGGACATCAACCCCATGTAAAATATACTTTCTATTTACAGTCTGCAAAAAAGAAAAAAGCAAAACTCTCCCTGCGGAATGAAGAAAAAAACGCCGGGGGAGTTTTATTTTTCAGCCTTTGATATTTATATTCTTTCCATTACCGTAAGCCGGCTGCCTCTTTTGCATACTTTTCAATTTCTTTCCACCTTAAATAGTTGGCTTCATCATTAGCCTGTCTGTACGCTGCCACAACAAACCCCGCACATACAGCGATCTCAATTTTATCCCCGCCTTTGACTGCAAGTTCGTATGCTTTCACGGCATCGTTTGCAACTTTTCTGTGAATATCATTTTCTATATTTTCCCCTATTTTTATAAAGGGATTGAATTTATGCCTTTCCGTTCCGGATGAACCCGCAGTTTTTTCTTTGTAAACCTCGTATTTCTCAAGTGCAAGTGCGCCAACGACTGCTATTATTATGCAAAAAGCAACTCCAAGACATACATTACTAACTTGTATACTTTTATTTTTTTCATGATCCGTATATCGCGGTTCCGGTTTTATATTTACTTTTTCAAAATATCCGGTATTTGAATTTGAGGCAGTTGAGGCAGTTGAGGTAAATACCCTTATTCTGCCCGGATCAACAGGATATATTTCTTGCTGGCAAACAGGACAAATGCAGGCTCTTCCATGACATTCTACAATACAATCAAATTTTTGTCCGCAATGAGGGCAGGAGAAAGAAAATGTTTCATTTTCCTTTTCTATCAAAGGGCAACAATCCTGATCAGGGGTGATATTACTTTCCATAAAATTCCTCTTTTTATTTTCAATTTTAAACAAGACTTTATAAACTTTGCGTTACATCACCGCATAATCTTGCATCAAATTGAAAATTTTTAAGAGGAATTTTATTTTTTGTTTACCACTTTTTTTCTGAAGGCGTATCCGGCGGGAAATAGCGTTTCGATTCCGGACAATTTTCATCCGGAGGAATAGAAAATATTTCCAATTTTTCTATGGAATTTTCCGCATTGGCGTGCTGAATAATGCGTCCCGATTTCAAGACATGCTTACCGGGAAGATTTACCATCAGAACATCATTTACATATACCGCAAAATTATCTCCGGTATTGATGATTTCCAGATAGAAAAATTCATTGGGCGATTTTGTAACAGAATTATTGTAACAGAAATCTGCAAGTGCCAGAAGATAATTCATAAAGTTTGTTGTGTATTTTTTTATACCTTTTTTTACCTCTACCTGCAATGTGGAACCCCAGGACAAAGTTTGCAGCACTCCAATATCCACACTGATTTTTTCCCCTTTTTTCATTTCAGGATAAAATTCAAATGCGAAAGTCTTTATTGCATCAAATGTGGTAAGAATTTTGCAGCGTAATGCAAACTCTTCAGGCAAGTTGCTGGAATATAAAATTTTTTCTTTTGCTGTTTTTTTGACTGATTTTGATGAGCTGTTTGCATAAACAAACATTTTATTATTGTTTTTGTCTAAACGCTCCATCCCAGTCTTTTCTTTTTCCTTTCCCGAATCCGGATTTCTGAAAGAATAATAATTTATTTTTCTTCTGGGAGAACGGCCTAAATTTAATCCGGGATAGTCTGTACCGTCGTTATTTTCATAAATAAGTGTCGGTTTAAGACGACGTGGTTTTGAGATATGGTTAAATTCACCGATATCTCCCCCGAATCCGCCTTTCTTTTCCGTTGCCTGCATTGTCAATTTGTAAATTTCCAGTTCTTTACCTGAATTGAAATGACGCAATTTACCTTCTTTTTTCTCCCGGAAATCTAAAAGCATAAAAAGCCGTTCTATTGCCCGTTTTTTTTCCGGAGTTTCTATCCTGTTTGCACCCGGATGCAACATTGCCATAAATCTTAAATGCAATTTTTCCATATGGGCTTCCTCTTCCTGGGTACAATCCCGCATGAGAGTATAAAGCTGCTTTTTTTCAGTTTTTTCGTCCGGTTGCAGTTCCTGTTGATTTTCAACAACTTTTTCCGGTTCCCTATTCTGCGGAACCGCCGCTTTTTTATTTGAGTTTTCCCAGGCAGTGATTTTACGGTCTATCAAACTTGCTATTTCCGCATTATTCATGCTTTTATCTTCTGAAAATGATATGATTTGAGCCTTTTTCAGCAGGAACAAACCAAATAAAGATATTACACAGAAAATAATGACTGCAAGAAAGATAAACAGAAGTTTTCCCAGTACATTGCGTCTTTTTTTGCTGATATTCTTATCCACAGGGATCCCATTCCGCAAGGCTGCTGTAAATTCCTCCACACTGGAAAAACGCTCATCACGTTTTCCGCAGGCTTTTAAAATAATCTGATTCAAATGGCTGCAAAGAGTATTATGGATCATATCTTCATGGTAGGAAGGAAATTTTTCTACTGCATTACCTGTCATAGCGCAATAAAGGACTTTACCTAAAGCGTACAGATCGTCACTTTCTTCATAAGGCAACGCGGCATTTCCGGGAGCAAGACGCTCTGGAGGAATAAAACCTATTGTCCCACAAAGAGATACAGTATCTTCCGTGTGTCTTACCAGCCCCATGTCTGAAAGTTTCGGCACACCATTGAAGTAAAGAATATTCTCCGGTTTGATATCCCGATGGATCATGCCTGCTTTATGAAGTGTTGCAAGTGCTTTTAGAATTGAATCGGCAAGTTCTATTACCTCTCCCGGAAGCAGAAATTTTTTATTTTTTATCCGTTCAGCCAAAGTTTCAGGAATGTATTGACCATTCTGATAAAGCCCGTCTGCCAATTCCATAGTATAAAAAAAGCCATCTTCTAATTTCCCCAAATGCAGGATCCTGACTAAATAAGGAGATTCCGGAAGTTGGGAATAATTGAGAATACCGTCATACTCCCGGTCAAGAGCCTGTGAACTGGCAATATATTTGAGCGCAACGAGTTTATTATTTTGTGATTGGGCAAGCCAAACCTGCCCGTAAGCACCTTTTCCGCAACTTTGCAGAAGGGTATAATCGGGGATATTCATATGGAAGAACCTGTTGTTGTATGGAAATATTCACATAATTTCTGATACGTTGCATCATTTCCAGTAGTTTGTTCATTTTTTAATTGATTTCGGATATCATAAATCAGCAAGTCGTCTTTTTCCAATTCTTCAAGCATTTGCCGACATTTCTCACATTTGAGAAGATGCAGCTTGCAAATAATCCGTGACAACCAGGAGAGATTACCGTTTCTGTATTTTTCCAAAATTTCTTCTGTATAATGAAACATTATGCTTCCTCCTTGAGTTTTTTGATGATCGGTTTGAGTTTCTGCATTGCTCTGCTTTTGGCAACATATACCATATTGATATTGATATTCAGAAAAGCGGCAACTTTCTCTGCCGGCAGCTGTTTTAAAGCATAAAGTTCAAAGGCTTGATAGGTTACAAGCTCGAGCTGAGTCCGCAATATGGCAAGTGCCTGGAATAGAATGTGATTATACCATTCCTCATCCCATTTTTTAGCAGGAGGATCATAGAAAGGGATTGTTTCTTCTTCCAGATTTTGAAGTTTAGGGCGTTTCCGTAAAAGATCGATAGCATTATGGGAAATAACTCTTCTTAAATAATCCCGGAATTTTCCTTTTGCCGGATCATATTTAAATTTACTGCCCAATTTGAATATATCAATAATGACCTGCTGGCAGAGTTCTTCCAGTTCATTGCCGTTGAGATGGAAATCATGTCCACGCAAAAGTATGAGCGGACGATAGGTCTCATAGAAATCAAACCATGAAATCTCATCTCCCCGCTGAATTGCATCCAGTAAAGATTTTTTTGTAGTGTATCCCATAATAGAATAAATATATACCTTTGTTTGTTAAATTGCAAACAGTTTTATAACTGTACGGGATAATACAGGATAATCTTGCACTGAAAATAAAAATTTACTGAAATTGCCGCCTGTAAAAACGGTGTCTGTTTGATACTGCCGCCTGTAATAAAGACACCGGTGAAATATTAAACGGAAAAAGGGAGAGAAGCCATGGTCTGCTGTTTGAATGAAATGTGATATGTAATTGACCACCCGGATATTCGTGAGTCTGTATAAAAAGCTGTTTTTGTCAATTTCAATGCAGAAAAATACATTACGCTGAGTGATGTTTTCTTGGGAAATAATATAAAGAAAATAAAATTGGTGCCGACGATAGGATTTGAACCTACACCTCCGTGAAGAGACTGCGACCTGAACGCAGCGCGTCTGCCGTTCCGCCACGTCGGCAACCTTAAGAAACCGGAAAGAAGCATTTCTTCCTGTCTATGCCTTTAATATACTCCTGTTTTGCGTTGTTTCAAGGGGAAATATAAAAAAAATTGAAAAATTTTTCATTTTTTATTTGATGTTTTGCCAAAATGGAATTATATTTGCGGGTATGACAAATTATTAAACAAGAAAGGCAGAATGGGAACTAAACTATGGATATCGGCCTCTGAAGGTAAAGAGAATGTAGTAAAAGAGCTGACAGACAAATGCGGGCTTCCTTATGCGGCGGCGTTGTATCTCGCCGCACATGGCATCACCCCGGATCAGGTCGACAGCTATTTTAATGATTCTTTCTCTGAATTGACAGATCCCTACCGGTTCCCCGGTATGGAACTTGCTGTCAAACGTCTTTGGCAGGCGATCAGAAACCGTGAACGCATACTCATTCACGGAGATTATGACACAGACGGGATCACCGCCACTTCCCTTTTGTCATGGGTACTGGAGAAGAACGGAGCTATCGTCAGCTCCTTTCTGCCCCACCGTTTTGATGACGGTTACGGGTTTACTCCGGAATCTCTGGCAAAGGCTCTGGATGTGATCCCTTCCGAGTGCAAAGTACTGGTAACGGTGGACTGCGGTATCAACAGCGGTCCTGCCGTGACAGAAGCTGCTGCACGGGGGATTGATGTGATCATTACCGACCATCACGAACCCGACGGCGAGAAACTTTCCGCACTTGCAGTCATCAATCCCAAACTCAACCCGGAACTGGAAGACATGCGTCAGCTTTCCGGGGTGGGGGTAGCGTTCAAGCTCGCGCACGCATTTATTAAATTCGGAAGAGAAAATAATCTCGGCGGTTACGGTGTGGAGATCCAGGACGCTCTGGATTTTGTTGCGCTGGGAACTGTTGCGGACATCGTGCCGCTTCTGGGGGAAAACCGTCTTCTGGTGAAGTACGGGATGGAGACGCTTTGCAAGCAGCTGCGTCCCGGGATCAGAGCTTTGATCGAGTCCGCTCATATCGGACCCAAACTTACTCCAGCGGATATTACCTTTAAACTTGCCCCCCGTATCAATGCTGCCGGCAGACTGGGGAATGCCCAGTCCGCTCTGGAATTGCTGAATGCCTCCAATATTGTGGAAGCCTACCGCTTCGCCAATATGCTGGAAGGATTCAATCAGAAACGGCAGGCAAAGGAACAGGAGATCTTTTCCGAAGCGAAACATCTTGTGGAATCGGATGCTGCTTTTAAATCCAAGATGACCATTACCGCCGCCGGTGAAGGCTGGCATCAGGGAGTCATCGGGATCGTGGCAAGCCGTTTTGCGAGGGATTACAACCGCCCTGCTATCGTTCTGACCATTCAGGGCGATGAGGCACATGGTTCCGGAAGAAGTATTGAAGGATTGAACCTTATTGATATTCTTTCCAAATGCTCCCACCTCCTCACCCGTTACGGGGGACACCCCATGGCGGTGGGGCTCGGTTTGAAGAAAGATCAGATCGGGGCATTTACGGAAGAATTTGAAAAACAGGTACGCAACCACATCAGTCCCAGTGACATTGTGGACAGTGTTACCTATGATGGAGAAATTTCTCTGGAATCTCTGGATAATGATTTCTTTGAGGTCTATCCCCATCTGGGGCCCTTCGGTCACGGCAATCCCCAGCCCACATTCCGGTTGAATCACCTGGAAGTGATCCGTACCTTCCCCATCAAATCGGGGCATACCAAAGGTATTCTGCGGGATGCCAATGGAGAAGTAACGGATTTTATCGCTTTCAATATGACCATTCCGGTACGGACGACCTGGGACGTGATCGCCATGCCCCGGATCAATGAATATTACGGAGAAAAGAAAAGGCAGCTGCAGATCATTGATGCAAAAGCCTCTATATGAAAAAATCATGCCCTGATGGCGAAATGGCAGACGCAACAGACTTAAAATCTGTCGGAGAAATCCTTGCGGGTTCGAGTCCCGCTCAGGGCATTTTATTTTTGAAAAGGATATGCGCAAAAGGCATGTCCTTTTTTTGTGTCTGCGGATAAAATAATGATAACTTTTTTCCGTATTTGTCTTTTCCGGCGGAATGACAGGGTTCTTGCAGAAATAAAGTATTTATTCATTTGAAATAAGGGAAAGAAAGATGTATATTAGTTAGAGGAGGCGAAACCACAATGAAAGGGTTTCCGATCATTAAGAATGATTATGTAAATTACCGTAAACGGGAGGTTTGTTATGTGGAAAAAAGTATTGTTGATGGTATGCTGTGCTGCTGCCGTATGTTTCTGCGGCTGTTCTGAAGACAAAGGCGGGAAAAAATTTACAGTGGGATTTGATTCCTCTTTCCCTCCCTATGGCTATGTTGAAAAAGGGGAATTCAAAGGTTTTGACCTTGATCTTGCCAGAGAAGTGGCAAAACGCAACTCCTGGGAGATCGTTCTCAAGCCCATCAACTGGGATGCAAAAGATATGGAACTCAACTCCGGCAGCATCGACTGTATCTGGAATGGTTTCACTATCAACGGCAGAGAAAATGCCTACGAATGGAGCGAACCCTATGTGGATAACAGTCAGGTGGTTCTGGTGAAAAAATCTTCCGGGATCAAAAATCTTGCCGGACTCAAGGGAAAAGTCGTTGCCGTTCAGACCGATACTCCCGTACAGAAAGCCCTTTCCGCCAAAGGCAGCAAAGAAGCACTGGGCAAGACCTTCAAAAAACTGATCGTCACTCCCAACTATAATAATGCTGTTATGGAGCTGGAAGCCGGAAGTGTGGATGCTGTTGCCATGGATATCGGGGTTGCACAGATGAAAGCTAAAGAAAATAAAGCATTTGTCATCCTGCCTGAAACAGTGATTACAGAAAAATACGGTATCGGTTTCAAAAAGGGTAATACTGCTTTGCGTGATACTGTGCAGAATACACTCAAAGAAATGGTATCCGACGGTACTGCTGCAAAAATCTCTGCAAAATATTTTGACGGCAGGGATGTGCTTATTCTCAAAGGCGCAGTCAAAAAAGCTCCTGCTGTAGCTGTAAAAGCGGTCGCTCCTGTGACCAATGCAGTGAAGAAGGCACAGCAGGCGGCAGAAAAAGCTGCCGGGAAATAAGAAGCGGAACAGGAATATCTCAGAAGAAAGGAAAAGGATCTGTAAATGGATTATGCAAGCATGTTTTCGGAGCTTCTCAAGGGGCTTCTTGTATCTGTGGAGATCTTTTTCCTTACTTTGCTTTTTGCCTTGCCGCTGGGATTGCTTATTGCCTTCGGAAGGATGTCAAAAAACTGTATCATTTCCAACATTTT
This sequence comes from Victivallales bacterium, assembly GCA_045612485.1. GTDB lineage: Bacteria > Verrucomicrobiota > Lentisphaeria > Victivallales > UBA1829 > RGIG5327. Next base: position 31,898 of record JAZKZE010000009.1, read on the forward strand.
CAGAGTCTATATCTCCATTATGCGGGGAACGCCCCTGATGCTTCAGCTTCTGGTGTGTTTTTTCGGTCCTTATTATATTTTCCGTGTCCCTCTGGCAAGTTCCTACCGTTTTACGGCGGTCATTATCGCCTTTTCCCTGAATTATGCCGCCTATTTTGCAGAGATCTACCGTTCCGGGATCCAGTCCATTCCTGTGGGACAGTATGAGGCGGCAGGAGTATTGGGGCTTACTCCTCTGCAAACCTTTTTCCGGATCATTTTCCCCCAGGTGGTAAAGAGGGTGATCCCGCCTGTGACCAATGAGGTCATTACTCTGGTAAAAGATACTTCTTTAGCCTTTTCCCTTTCGGTCATGGAGATGTTCACTATGGCAAAACAGATCGCCAGTGCCCATACCACCATGATCCCCTTTGTTGCCGCCGGAGCTTTTTATTATATCTTCAACTTCCTTGTGGCATTCTGCATGGAACGGCTGGAAAAACGGCTGGATTATTACAGATAAGGAGATGGAAAAAATGAGTAAAGAACTTTTGAAGATCCGTAATTTTTCCAAGACTTTCGGCGATCTTACTGTGCTTAAAGACATCTCTTTTTCTGTGAAAGAAGGGGAAGTGGTATCCATCATCGGGCCTTCCGGATCGGGCAAGACTACTTTATTGCGCTGTGCTGCTCTGCTGGAAACTGTGGAAAAAGGGGAGCTTGCCTATGAAGATCTCGCAGTTTGTGAAAATGGTGTATATGCTGCAAAAAATGTATTGAAGGAAGCGAAAAATTATTTTGGTTTCGTATTCCAGAATTTCAATCTCTTTCCACATTACAGTGTCCGGGAAAATGTGACACTTGCCCCTCTTCTCGTACAGAAACGTAATAAAGAAGAGGTGGAAGAAGAGTTTTTTGTCCTGTTGGAAAAAATGGGATTATCCGGCAAGGAAAATGCATATCCGTGTGAACTTTCCGGCGGACAGCAGCAGCGGGTCGCCATTGCCAGAGCCCTTGCAACAAAACCCAGGATACTCTTTTTTGATGAACCCACATCCGCTCTTGACCCGGAATTGACGCAGGAGATTTTGAAAGTCATCCGTTCTCTTGCTGAAGAGAAGATGACCATGGTCATTGTGACCCATGAGATCGGCTTTGCCAGAAATGTTTCCGACAGGATCATTTTTATGGCGGACGGCTATATCGTGGAGGAAGGTCCTGCCGCACAGCTTGTGGATCATCCGCAAAATGAACGTACAAAAGAGTTTCTTGCCTTTATCAGTCAGAAGACTTGACGGCAGTTTAATACTTTTTTCTGCTTAAAACATCAATCTTCCGCATGCGGCGGCAAGAGCAAATTCCACTCTTAAAATATGGTCACCCAGTGTAACTGCCTGAAAACCTTTTTCCACGAAAGAGGCTACTTCACTTTCTGTGTAACCGCTTTCCGGACCTATGGCGAGGATGGTTGTTTTTTCTGCGCGGACAGGACAGGGGACAGCCGTATGATAGGGATGGGCAATAAGTTTATCACAGTTTTCGCATAAAGAAGCAAATTCTTCACCGGCAAGGAAGTGTTTGAAAGATTGTTTGAATACCAGATGCGGCATAATCGTGTCACAACCCTGTTCCAGTCCCAGAATCAACTCTTTCTCAATGGCTTTATCCTCCAGTGCGGAACTTTTCCAGTAACTTTTTTCCACCCCTTCCGAATGAATGAAATATGCCTTTTTTATTCCGCTGGAAGCAATGAAATGCAGTGTTTTTTTGAAACTCTGGGGACGGGGCAGGGAAATGATGGGGATGATCTTTGATGCTGCCGGCGGGGGAAGGGAAAAATCATTGCACTGCAATATGACTTTTTTCTTTTCCACACTTAATAAAGTTGCTTTCCCTCTGTTGCCGCCGAGAATTCCTGCTTTGAGAAAATCCCCCTCTTTTGCATGAAGGGTATTTTTTATATGTTCGGCACGTTCATCTTCCACGATGAAGGTATCCTGTGAAAGGCGGTTGTTTTCAGTAAGCAGCAATAGATTCATCTTTTCATCCTTTTTTATATTTTTTCACAGATAATTTACTATGATTATGTAAAAAATCAAATCATCTCCCGGCAAGTTTCCGGTATATTCTTGACAAGAGCCGTTTTTACATATATATTTTATGCCGTATTTTCAGATCAGCAGGAAAGGAAAAAATATGACAAGATTATTCGGGCATGATGGAATCCGGGGAAGAGCCAATGAGTATCCTATCACTCCGGAAGTGGCATTGAGTGTGGGAAAAGCCATTGCCGCATTGTTTGTATCCCAGGGAAATAAAAAGAAGCCCCGTGCCATTATAGGAAAGGATACCCGTCTTTCCGGTTATATGCTGGAAACAGCCCTGACCAGCGGACTTGTCAGTGCGGGAATGGATGTTTTTGAGATCGGACCGTTGCCGACTCCTGCGGTAGCCCATCTTACCAAGTCCATGTGTGCCGATTGCGGGATCATGATCACGGCGTCCCATAATCCGGCAAGCGATAACGGAATAAAGATCTTCACCTCCTCCGGATATAAACTTCCGGAAGAACTGGAAGCAAGGATCGAGGATATCGTTTTTACCCAGCAGAAAAATCTTTTTTCCGGTTCCTCCGGCAATATCGGCAAGGCTTTCCGTATTGATGATGCCAGAGGCAGATATATCGAATTTGCCAAAAGCAGTATCCATAATCACTCTTTAAGCGGGATCAAGGCTGTACTGGACTGTGCCAACGGTGCGGCATATTATATTGCCCCTCTTATATTCAATGAACTGGGTATGGAGGTCTGCCGGACTGCCACAAGTCCTGACGGAAGCAATATCAACGATCAGTGCGGAGCGATGCATCCGCAGAACCTTGTCCGGCTGGTGAAAGATCATAAAGCAGACATAGGGATCTCCCTGGACGGGGATGCGGACAGAGTGGTATTCTGTGATGCCTCCGGCAATATCATTCCCGGTGATAAAATCATTGCTCTTTGTGCATTGGATTACAAAAGACGCTCCCGGCTCGCCAAAGATACCCTTGCCGTCACCTGTATGAGCAATATGGGATTGATCGAATCTCTGGCAAAGGAGGGGATCCATACCGAGGTCACTCCTGTGGGGGATTTCTTTGTGATTGACAGAATGAGAGAAAAAGGTTTGAATTTCGGCGGGGAAAATACCGGTCACTATATTTTCCATGATTATACCACAACCGGCGACGGGATCATTTCCGCATTGCATGTGGCAAATATTATGAAGGAACGCAATGCTTCTTTACAGGCTCTTACGGAAAATATTTTTGAAGAATATCCCCAGGTCATTACCAGCCTTCCGGTAAGACAGAAAGTACCTTTCGATCAGCTCCCCGGTGTGACAAGTATTATTGCCGATGCTGAAAAATCCCTGAAAAATACTGGACGGGTGCTGGTACGTTATGCCTGTTCCGAACGCAAATGCCGGATCCTTGTGGAGGCAAAAAACAAGGAGGATGCAGAAAAATGGAACAGGATCCTTTCCGCAGAACTGGCAAAAGAACTTGTATAAGGATATTTTTTGAGAGGTTGATCCTATTTGCATTTGAAAGAATCCTTTCTGCGGGGTATATTATTACGGTACAATAAAATAATAAATAGAAAAAATAAACATAAAAACAAAGGTAACCGGAGGAGAAAAAATGGAGTATGATTTTTCCACCATTGAAAAAAAATGGCAAAACTACTGGTTGAGCAACAAGACTTTCAAGACACCGGATTTTTCCGAAAAGAAAAAACTTTATGTGCTGGATATGTTCCCTTATCCTTCCGGAGCGGGGCTCCATGTGGGACACCCTGAAGGATATACTGCTACGGATATTTACTGCCGTTTCAAACGGATGACCGGTTATAATGTACTGCACCCCATGGGCTGGGATGCTTTCGGACTTCCTGCGGAACAGTATGCTGTGGAAACCGGTACCCATCCCGCTGTGACCACAGAAAAAAATATCGCCACATTCAAAAGACAGATCCAGTCCCTGGGCTTCAGCTATGACTGGGACAGAGAGATCAATACCACCGATCCCTCCTACTACCGCTGGACACAGTGGATCTTCCTCCAGCTTTACAAGAAAGGGCTTGCCTATATTGACGAAGTTCCTGTAAACTGGTGTCCTGCCCTTGGGACAGTGCTTGCCAATGAAGAGGTCATCGACGGCCGCAGTGAACGGGGTAATCACCCTGTGATCCGCAAACCCATGAAACAGTGGATGCTGAAGATCACCGCCTATGCCGAAAGACTTCTGGAAGATCTGGAAGGTCTGGACTGGCCCGAAGGCATCAAGGAAATGCAGAGAAACTGGATCGGAAGAAGTGAAGGAGCTTATGTCATCTTCAAAGTTGATGGCAAAGACGCTTCCGTAAAAGTCTTTACCACCCGTCCCGATACCCTTTTCGGTGCCACCTATATGGTGCTTTCCCCGGAAAATCCCCTTGTGGATGTGATCGCAGCTCCCGAATGTATGGATGCCATTGCCGCATACAGAAAAGAAGCCGCCGCCAAGAGCGATCTTGACCGTACGGAACTTAATCACGACAAGACCGGTGTATTTACCGGAGCCTATGGTATCAACCCAGTGAACGGTAACAAGATCCCCATCTGGATCGCCGACTATGTGCTCAATACCTATGGTACCGGTGCCATCATGGCTGTGCCTGCCCACGATACAAGAGACTTTGATTTTGCAAAGAAATTCGATCTTCCCATTATCGCCATCATTGATCCCGATAAAGCGGAAGCTGCTGAAGCAAAAATTGATCCTGCTGACGTCTTTGCCGGAAAAGTCTGCTGGACGGGGGACGGTAAGAGTATCAACAGTGCCAATAATGAAGGACTGGATATCAACGGTCTGGATGTTGCCTCCGCCAAAGCCAAAACCATCGCATGGCTGAAAGAACGCTCCTGCGGGGAAGGTACCATCAATTACAAACTGCGTGACTGTCTCTTCAGCCGTCAGCGTTACTGGGGTGAACCTTTCCCCATCATCCACTACGAAGATGGCTCCATTGAACTGGTGGATGAATCCGAACTGCCCGTGGCTCTGCCCGAAATGGATGACTTCAAACCCTCCGGCACCGGCGAACCGCCGCTGGCCAAAGCCAAAAACTGGGTGGAATATGTCAATCCCCGCGACGGCAGAAAAGGCCGCCGCGAAACCAACACCATGCCTCAGTGGGCGGGTTCATG
>JAZKZE010000010.1:0-10099 GCA_045612485.1 Victivallales bacterium
TCACTTTTTCCTTTTGTGCAGTCAAACTCTTTCGTAATGCGGCAGTTTCTTTTTCCATTATATGCGCCTGCGTTCATTCGGGCAAAAAACGCCCTCATTCTCTCGCGGCTTACTGCTCGCTGCTGGCTCATACGCTCACAATTCCTTGTGAGCGTCCGCAAGGCGATTGCCCTGCGGTTCATTCGCACATCCACTGCGCGCTCGGCGGCAACCGCCTCGCCTGGCAACCGAACAAATCTCTTTTTTCCATGATTTTATGGGACAGCTGTGATTCGTTTTTCTATATTATGCCTGAAAAACGGATCCGTCTTTCAAAAGGCGCAAAGAAAGAGTTCTGCCGTCATAGAACCCGAAAGAACGTTCAAAGCCCCCTTTAGGCAAAGTAGCAGAACCGGGATTGAAAATAAGGATCTTTTTCCCATCTTTTTCAATCTCTTTACATACCGGGATATGGGTATGCCCGTGAACAAGAATCGTTCCGTTGGCAACGGGGGGAAGAGTATTTTCATTCCATATATGACCGTGTGTCAGGAAAAAACCGGCATTTTCCGTATGGAGAAGAGCGTAATCGCCCATCATGGGAAACTTGAAAAGCATCTGTTCCACATCTGCATCACAGTTACCTCTTACAGCAAGGATTTTTTCATTGATACGGTTGAAATATTCCACCGTTTCCATACAATTATAAGCAGCAGGAAGCGTGTTGCGGGGACCGTGATAAAGAGCATCCCCCAGAAAAACAAATTTATCAGCCTTCAAATCTTCATTTCTTTCAAAAAGCTGCTTCATGGAGGTGGGATCACCGTGAACATCGGAAAAAAAGAGGATCTTCATATTTTATACTCCGTGATTTTTATTTCATCCTTCCTTCTTCTCAAAGGAGGGACAGTCATCCATGGGATTGACTTCTTTATTCAATTTCATACAGCGGCAGAGAAAGGGGTGGGCGATAAGATGTCTGCAATCCCGGCAGAAATTTTTATCCCCCGCCTTTTCCGTAAGAACAGCTTTTTTCTCTTCTCCTGCATCCCCCAGCAGACTTTTTAATCTGTCTGATGCTGTGGAAGATATTTTTTCCGTAATGTCAAAGGGATCTTTTTTCTTTATTTCCTCAATGATCTCCGAACAGGAAGCACATGCAAGAGCATCTCCCTTTTTTGTCCAGTTATCCATCAAAGGGACAAGTTTGAGAAAAGTATTTTTGTGACAGTACGGACAGGTAAAATCTTCCCCGGCTTTCATTTTCTGCTCCTGATGTAAAAAAAGGGGAAAAAGTCATTTTTATTTTCAACTTTTCCCCTTGTGATCTTTTATTTCTTCTTCCTTCAGATCTTTACTGCTCCCACGATCTCCGTGAGAGATTTGATCCCGTGATCATCCAGCCATTTACCGATCCCGGAAATAACTTCCATGGGTGCAGCAGGATTGGAGAAAATGGCAGTTCCGACAGCAATGGCATCGGCACCGGCAAGGAAGAATTCAATGGCATCTTCCGCAGTAGCGATCCCGCCCATACCGATCACCGGAATGGATACAGCTTTACTTGCTTCATAGACCATCCGCACGGCAATGGGTTTGATGGCAGGGCCGGAAAGACCGCCTGTCACATTGGCAATACGGGGACGGAAACTTTCGATATCAATGGACATTCCGGGAATGGTGTTGATAAGAGAGATCATATCACTTCCCGAATCCTGGGCGGCGATGGCAAAATCTGCTATTTTGGTCACATTGGGACTCAATTTTGTAATGAGAGGAAGATCTGTGCTTTTCCGTACGGCGGAAACCACTTTGGAAAGCATGGCAGGATCTGTACCGAAAGCAATACCCCCTTCTTTTACGTTAGGACAGGAAATATTGATCTCCAGCGCGGCGATCCCCTCTTTTTCTGCGGTAAGACGCTCTGCCACTTCACAGTAATCTTCGATCTTTTTCCCCCAGATATTTACAATGGTGGTGGCTCCGGATCTCCGCAGGAAAGGCAGATAATGGTCATCGTGGAGAAATTTATCCACTCCCGGTCCCTGCAAGCCGATGGCATTGAGCATACCGCTTGTAACTTCCGCCACTCTGGGCATGGGATTGCCGTTGGAAACCCAGGGGGCAACTCCCTTTACAACAACAGCCCCCAATTCTTTTATGGGGAAAAATTCTTCATATTCCGCACCGTAACCAAAGGTGCCGGAAGCGGTCATCACCGGATTTTTCAAAGTCAGAGGACCAAGTTTCGTAGTAAGATCAGCCATAGTAGACCTCCTCTGCCCCGTAAACAGGGCCTTCTTTGCAGCTTCTGCTGTACCGCCATTTTTCAGGGGCGGATTCATCTTTTACTTTCACCACGCAGGCGAAACATGCTCCCGTCCCGCAGCACATGTTTCTGTCCAGACTCAATTCCGCCTTCACTCCTTTTTCCAGAGCAAGACGTCCCAGAGCCAGAAGCATCCCTTCCGGACCGCAGCCGTAGATCATGATCTTTTTGCCCTTTGCAGCGGCGATGGCATCGTCCAGAAGTTCAGTGACAAAACCTTTGTGTCCCACACTTCCGTCATTGGTGGCAAGGCGGACATCATAGTTTACTTTTTCATACTCTTCAAAAAGAATAAGATCTTTTTCACTTCTTGCTCCCATAAGAAAGATCCCCTTCTGTGCGGAATGTTTGGCAAGCAGGAAGGTTGCCGCACTTCCGTAGCCCCCGGCAACGAGGATGGGAAAAGTTTCTTCATCCGGAATGGAAAAACCATTACCCTGCGGCCCCATGATCCGGCAGATGATCCCCTCTTTGAGAAGAGCAAGTTCCGCTGTTCCCCTGCCCACTTTTTTATAAGTGACAGTAAGCAATCCTTTTTCCGGATCGGTATCATTGATACTGAAAGGCCGGCGCAATATCCGGTCTTTCAACGTGGGGATGAGAACATGGACGAATTGTCCTGCTTTCGCTTTTTCTGCGATCTCCGGGGCAGAAAAAACGATTCTGTAATAATCCCCTTTCAGACAGCAATTGGATATGACTTTACATTCGTAATCCATAATAACTCCTGTGATATAAAAATTATTCGTCGGTGGACTTCAGGATCTCTACAAAGACTTCCTGCGGGATATTCACATTTCCGATCTCTTTCATGCGTTTCTTCCCCTCCTTCTGTTTTTCCAGAAGTTTTCTCTTACGGGTTATATCCCCTCCGTAACATTTGGCAAGAACGTTTTTACGGTAGGCACGCACTGTTTCACGGGCAATGACTTTGCCGCCGATAGCAGCCTGAATGGCGATCTGGAACATGTGAGGCGGAATGGCTTTTGCCAGTCTTTCCGCAAGCATTCTGCCCCGGTTGTAAGCGTGATCGGCATGAACGATGGTGGAGAAAGCATCCACGCTTTCCCCGTTGACAAGCATATCCAGCTTGATGAGTTTCCCTTCCTGATATCCGGCAGGCTCATAATCCATACTTCCGTAACCGCGGGTAATGGATTTGAGTTTATCATGGAAGTCGATGAGGATCTCATGCATGGGGATGAAGGCGGTAAGGATCACATGTTTGGCATCCACATTTTCCGTATTGGTGCAAAGACCGCGTTTCTGCATGATAAGATTCATGATCTCCCCGATATAGGTGGTGGGGGACATGATTTTGGCATTGATCATGGGTTCTTCGATATGGTCGATCTCTGTGGGATCGGGAAGATGAACAGGGTTGTCCACATTGATCATGCTTCCGTCATTGAGATACACATGGTAGATCACGCTGGGATAGGTGGCAATGATATCCATATTGTATTCCCGGCGCAATCTTTCCTGAATGATCTCCATGTGGAGCAATCCCAGAAATCCGCAGCGGAACCCGAATCCCAGTGCGGCGGAAGTTTCCCCCTGATAGACGAATGCCGGGTCGTTGAGCTGCAATTTTGCCATGGAAAATTTCAGCTGTTCATAGTCGGCAGTATCAATGGGATAAATCCCGCTGAACACCATGGGACGGCTTTCCCGGAATCCGGCAAGAGGTTCGGAACAGGGATTTTTCACATTGGTTATAGTATCGCCGATTTTGGTATCGGAAGGAGTTTTGATATTGGGGATGATGTACCCCACGGAACCGGCTTCCAGAGTTTTCTGTGCCTTCATATTAGGCGTGAATACACCCACTTCCTTGATCTCCGATTCCAGAGAGTTGCTTAGAAGACGCATTTTGTCCCCGGCTTTGAAAGAGCCGTTGAACACACGGGCATAGATGACCACGCCCCGGTAGGCATCATAGAGAGAGTCGAAGATAAGAGCATTGTCCCCTTTTTCGGTGGAGTCGGCGGGAGGCGGGACTCTATCCACAACAGCTTCCAATACTTCCGGTACACCTGTACCGTCTTTGGCGGAAACCAGGAGAGCTTCTTCTCTGGGAATGGCAAGGATCTCTTCCAGCTGTTCCAGACACAAAGGCACATCTGCCGCCGGAAGGTCGATCTTATTGATAAGAGGAATGACTTTCAGATCATGCCGGAAGGCAAGATTCACATTGGCAACGGTCTGTGCCTGTACGCCCTGTGTGGCATCGATCAGCAGCAAAGCCCCTTCGCAGGCGGCAAGGGAACGGCTCACTTCATAGGAAAAGTCCACGTGACCGGGAGTGTCGATAAGATTGAGTTCATATTCCACACCGTCTTTTGCGGTATATTTCATCCTTACCGGATGGGACTTGATGGTGATACCTCTTTCCTGTTCCAGATCCATGGCATCCAGAAGCTGAGCATGGACAAGATCCCGTTTCTGGATGGTTCCGGTAGCTTCCAGAAGTCTGTCCGCCAGTGTGGATTTTCCATGGTCGATGTGGGCGATAATGGAGAAATTACGGATATTTTTCAATATATACCTCTTCTTTCTTTTTACTGTACTTCAATACTCACTATAATTTACACCGTAAATGCCCTTTTTTCAAATGATACACCGTACTGCCGGAAGAGAAAAAGCAGCAAAATAAATTTTTACGGCAAAAACACCCCCCACTCACATAAATTCTGAAAAATACCTCTTCAGGAAGGAAGGAATATTTTTACCATGTACAATATTTGCATGTACTCATTCCAATCCCCCTGTCCGCGCCGGAAGGTACCGGACAAACGGCAGGAAAACAACAGTTTTTCCGGGAAAGAGGGAGACCAAAACGGAAAAAAAATGTCTGTATATGAATATCTCCTCTTTACAAAAAACTTTTCGCAGTGTATTGTAAAGAGTGTAACCCTGAAACAGAAATACACAATTGGAATACGGTACTGGAATATGGATGAAATCACAGAAAAGATCGCCTTTCATTATGATGAACTTGTCCGGGAGGATAATGACCCTTTCCGCGATGAGCCGGAAATGAAAGAATATATGGCAGAATGGGACGGCAGAGAGTTTTTCACACTTCTTGCCCTTACAGGAAAGGAAAAAGTTCTGGAAATCGGATGCGGGACTGGAAGAATGGCAGGGGCGGTACTGGGTTCCTGCCGGGAATATACAGGACTGGATCTTTCCCCGGTTTCCATCGTCCGGGCAAGGGAAAACCTCGCTTCCGTACCGGGAACGCCCTACCGTACCCTTTTATGCGGAAAATTCCCCGACTGCTTTGTGCCGGGAAAATATGACTGCATCTTTTCAACTCTCACATTTCTGCATATTGAAGAAAAAGCCGCCGCTATGGAAAAACTTTCCTCCCTGCTTCTGCCGGAAGGAAGGATCGTCCTTTCCCTGGATAAAACAAGAAAAGAGGATATAGATTATCCGGGCAGAAGTGTTCCGGTTTTTCCGGACACACCTGTAAGCATAAAAAAAGCGTGCGCTAACACTCCTTTGCGGATCGTTCAGCGGATCGAAAAAGAAAAAGCCTCCCTGTTGCTTCTCACATTTTGATCAGGAGAAAAAAATGAAAATAACAACACATATATGCAAAACCCTTGATCTTGGTGTAAGCGGAAATCTTTTCGGCGGTCAGCTGATGTACTGGCTGGATGAGGCGGCAAGTGTGTACGCATTGTGGGCAACCGGGGAAACCAAAGTTGTGACAAGACGTATTTCTGAAGCATCTTTCCATAAACCCATCCATGCCGGAGAATTGCTTGTATTCAACTGTGTGGATCCGAAAAAAGGGAAGACAAGTTTTTCCTTTACCGTACTTGTCGTCGTTGGCGGAGAGATCCGTTTCCAAGCGGAATGTACCTTTGTTGCCGTGGATGAAAACGGACATAAAAAAGTCATCGACTGGTCAAAGGCTCCCATTACCCAATGCGGAGCGGAAAGCAGTTTTCCCGGATAAAAATATATTATCCACCCTTATTTTTTCAGGGGCAGGAGCAGCCGTAACGCAAGCTCACAGGGTACAGTTTTCCCTTCAAGAAAACTTCTCCCGTAATCCCGGCGGTTGTCAAAATGGATCATATTCGTGCCTTCCACGTTATAAAAACGGAAGGTGAAATACAGTTGCGGCTCCTTCCCGTGGAAAGAGAGAGAATAAGGCACAAAAGATAATGGAATATTGGCGATACCGGTCTCACCCGCCTGAGGGGTCACTGCATAGGATTTACCGTTTACCTCTACGGAAAAGGTTCCTCCGTTACCGCTGACAGGAAGAACAAGGGAAACAGCGGAAACTTCCATAGTACCTTCCGGCAGAGTAAATATTTTTGTTATTTCCATCCCCTCTTTGATCTCCATCTGCCCCCAGCCGCCCTGGAACATACTGCTGGCATCCATAATGGAAAGATTCCAGTTTTTGTGTGCCGCTCCCGGAAAATCCGGATCTTCCAGCTCCACGCAGATCCCCCCCGGCTGGATTTTTTTCATAATCATAGGTTCATAGGTATATGCGTACAGGGGATAGGCTCCGTAACAGATAAAGATACCGCATACAAGAAAAAGAAGCATACGCAAAAAACTCTGCATACAGTGTACCCGGAACAACCGTCCCAGAAATACACCGGAAGCCACACACATCAGAGGCAGAACAGGCAGACGGAATCTTGCAAGGATGTAAAATGCCGTCACGGAAAGAGCGTAAAGAAAAAGGAAACCGGCAAGAAGCATAAAATCTTTTTTTCTCCTGTAATATTTTCCGTAAAATCCTGCAAAAAGTCCGGCAAGGGCAAGAGCAACGATCACACCCGAGGGAAGAAAAAACTTCTTTTGCATAAAGGAACTTTTCATGGCATTATACTCTTCAGAAATATTGTTGGGATGATCTTCCTGTGACCAGAAAAGAAGAAACTGTTTGCATTTGAGTTCCACCCAGGCTCCGGGTTCTTTCAAAGCATAGGAAAGGATCCTTACGGGAATGGAGATCACTTTTTCCTTCTTCATCCATTCCTGCCAGGAGGGGGTATGGGGGATCTCCAGTCCCGCCGGAGCTGCTTCCGGATTATTCCCCAGGGCAAGAACCGCTCCCCCGGCAGTGGAAGGTCCGGAAAGATGTCCTGTTTTTATTGTATTATAAGCAGCAAAGGGTATTTGCGGAAGAAGACAGGAGAAAAGGAATATTCCGCAGTACAGCAGTTTCTTTTTTATAGAAAAAAGAGGACTTTTACGCAGAAAAAGGGCAGAAACGATCAGTGGGAGAAAGAAAAGAGTATTGCCTCTTGTCAGCATGGAAAGACCAAGTACAAGTCCGGCAAAAGTCCATTTTTTCCAATCCGGTTTTCCCAGAGAATTTACTGTAAGATCAAAAAGAAGGATAATAAAAAATGCCTGTAAAATTTCCAAAAGAGCGTATGGTGTGAAATAGATAAGAATAGAGGAAAACGCCGCAAGAATACTTGCTGCAAGTCCGGCAAAGACTCCGGCAGTGCGCATAGCGCATTTTCCTGCAAAAAATATGATCCCGCCTCCCAGAAGCGTTTGCAGTATTGCGGTTATTGCAGGCCCGGAAGCACTTCCGGCAAACCGGCACAGCGGCAGAAAAATCGTGTAATAAAAGGGCTGATAATAGAATGTATCAGGCAGTTTTCCCTGCAATATCCCGTCGGCAATACGGATATAAGTAGCCATATCCGATTCTTTCATGGGGGAAGTCGTTGCAGAATCGTTTTGCAGCAGTTCAAAGGAAACGATAAACCGGAAGATCATTCCCAGAAAGGTGATCCCCCACAGGAAATAATAAGGGTGTTCTTTGAGAAGAAGAGAAAAACGGGAGAAAAGACTTCCCCCGTTTTTTTGCAGTAAAGGAGCTTTCTTTTCTGTTTTTTTTGCAGAAGAAAAACTCCTTTCTGAAGAAAAAGAGGACATAAAAGCCTCAGATCGCCATCAGTTCAGATTCTTTATCGGCGGCACAGTCATCAATTTTCTTGATGTAGCTGTCGGTAAGTTTCTGGATGTCATCATTGAGTTTCTTGAGTTCGTCCTCAGTGATCTCGGAAGCCTTCTGGGCTTTTTTAGCGGCATCGTTACCGTCACGTCTTGCATTACGGATGGAGATCTTGGCTTCTTCAGCGCGGGCCTTCACCTGTTTTGCAAGAGCTTTTCTGCGGTCTTCACTCAGCGGGGGGATGGGCAGGCGGATGAGTTTGCCGTCGCTGACAGGAGAGATCCCCAGATTGGAATCGATCAGTGCTTTTTCGATCGCTTTCACTGCGGTCTGATCCCAGGGCTGGATCACCAGAAGACGGGGTTCGGGAGTAGAGATTCCCGCCATATCTTTGATACGGGTCATCGCTCCATAATATTCTGCCATGATATTTTCCACCAGGGCAGGAGAAGCCTTGCCTGTACGGATCGCCTGAAAATCTGTTTTCATGGCATCTTCCGCCATCATCATCTTTTCTTCCAGTTCATCCATCAAATTTTCCAACGCCATAAAAACCTCCTTTTTTGTAATTATTCTTATATGCGTGTTTTTTATTTATATCAATTATTGTTTACCACAGTTCCCACAGAAAAATCTCCGCTGAGAACTTTGCACAAAGCTCCCTCTTCCGCAAAATCAAAGACAATAATATGCAGATCATTGTCTTCACAGAGAGAGAAGGCGGAAGCATCCATAACTTTCAGCTGTCTTGCAAGAGCCTCTCTGAAAGAGATTTTTTCAAATCTTTCGGCGGAGGGATCTTTTTTCGGATCGGCGGTATAAATGCCATTTACCTTTGTTGCCTTGAGAAGAGCCTGCGCCTTGATCTCCAATGCCCGCAATGCCGCAGTGGTATCGGTAGTGAAATAGGGACAGCCGGTTCCGGCGGCAAAGATCACAAGTTCCCCTTTATCCAGCTGTGCAAGAGCCTTATCCCGGTCAAAACGGGGGGCAAAAGGTGCAAGATCGCTTGCGGCGTGAACATGACAGGAAATCCCGGCACTTGTAAAAGCATCTTTCAGGCAGAGAGCATTCATTACAGTAGCCAGCATCCCCATGTGGTCTGCTGTGACTCTGTCCATACCGCCCTGTGAGCCGGCAAGCCCCCTCCAGATATTTCCTGCGCCCACAACAAGGGCGATCTGTGCGCCCATATCAAGAGCTTCTTTGACTCTGCGGACAATACTGCGGACAGCATCCGCATCGTAACCGTGTTCCTTATCCCCTTTCAAAGATTCTCCGCTGATCTTCAAAAGTGTGCGTTTGTAGATGAGTTCTGCCATAAAAAACCTTTCGTTATACAACTATTAAGATAATACACAAAACGTCATTCGTAAAGTGCAAAATCAAAAATTTTTGATTTTTTACTCATTTTCGTCTGTTTACAGGATATTTTTCCATGTATATGCGCCTTGCGACAGCCTTCCCGGCACAGGGCACAGCAGATTCAGAAAACAGAAACCTCCTTCCCTCTGCCCAAACAGGAAGTGCAGGACTTTTTCCGGAAGCCATGCAGAAATACAGAAAATAAACACAGCTGTCCCATAAAATCATGGAAAAAAGAGAAATGTTCGGTTGCCAGGCGAGGCGGTTGCCAACCAGCGCGCAGTGGATGTGCGAATGAACCGCAGGGCAATCGCCTTGCGGACGCTCACAAAGAATTGTGAGCGTATGAGCCAGCAGCGAGCACTAAGCCGCGAGAGAATGAGGGCGTTTTTTGCCCGAATGAACGCAGGCGCGTATAATGGAAAAAGAAACTGCCGCATTACGAAAGAGTTTGACTGCACAAAAGGAAAAAG
>JAZKZE010000011.1:0-27633 GCA_045612485.1 Victivallales bacterium
TATACTATACACCTTTTTTCCGCTTTTTTCTTCTTTTTTTCAGGGAATTTTTCATCTTTTTTACTGCAGTTTCAAGGGCAGCAGTGAAAAAAAACATTTTTTTTACAAAAACGGGGTTGTTTTTATCGGGGGGAGAGGTAAAGTAAAGGAGTGCAAATTTATCGCACATTCCGTAAAAATACATAAACAACATGGAGCCGGGATTTTTTATGAGCAGGGCGGGAAACAGTTTTTCTGAACAGAAACACAAAGCGGGTGCCAGCGGTATCCGTTCAAAGATGAAACTTATGCTGATCCTGACAGCCATCGGCGGTTCAGCATTGCTTATTGCTGCGATCGCTATGGTCCTTATTGAGATCGAAGATACCATCTTTGCCAGGGGCAGTATCGTGCCGGAGCATACCTATGAGATCGTGGGTCATCTGGATGCACAGGTGACCAAATTCAATTTCCGTACAGGAGAGGATGTGAAAGTCGGCGACGTCATTGCCGAACTGGATACCCGTTCCTACGAGGCTTCCGCTATTGCCGCTGAAGCGGCGATCCGGGAACTTACTGCTGAACTCAATCTCAAAAAGACGGAACTTGCCATTCTGGAAAAAGAACCGCTTCCCAAAGATCTCTGGTATGCAGTTATGAATCATAAGGAAGCGTCCGAACGCTATAAACGCCTTGCCGCCAGACTGGACAGATCCAAAAAACTCCAGCTGGTCAGTGCCATTTCCCTTATGGAGTTTGAGAAGGTGGAACTGGAAGCCATTGCCGGGGAAGGGGAACTTTCCCGTATGAAAAAGAATCTTCAGATCGTGGAAAGCGGTCTGGGAAAACTTTATATCACCAAAGCAAAACGGGAACTGGCTCTTGTGGAAGCCAAACTTGCCGGAAAGAAGGCTGAACTGGAATTTCTCAATAAATGTATCCGGGACTGCCGTCTTGTGGCTCCTGCGGACGGAAGACTTGTACTGCTTCCTTCCAAGAATTCCTGGTATGTCTCCCGGGGAAAAGTAGCCGCCATTATTGCCGCAGGCGATGAGATCCGGGCAAGATGCAAAGTGGAAGCCAATGTGGTAAGAAAGGTCAAGCCCGGACAGCTTGTAAGAGTCACCAGCGATGTTTACAACCGTCTCCAGTACGGGGAATTTCTCGGAAAAGTCCGCTGGATAAGCGATGTGCCGGATGACGGGGACCCCAACAATATCCGGTATGTGGTGGAAGTGGATCTTGATCCGGAAGGGTTCCAGCTGAAATTCGGTTCCGGTGTGGAAGTTGCCATCATTACCGGCAAACAGCCTGCCATGTTCTCCCTCCTGAACCTTACAAGGGAAGATGCGGAAGATGAAATCCTCCGCAGAAGAAAACTTTCTCCCTTTTCCCCCGCAAGAAACGCTGTGAAAAAGAGCAGCCCTTCTGATAAAAAAGATGTATCCAAAGTTCAGCTGAATACTCCGGAAAAAGGTAAATAAAATCTTCAACAGAAAGACGTTGGTGGAAAATCAAAATGAATAGACGGATTTTTTTTGTTCTTTGCAGAAAAAATAAATACAGACTTCAATATTGTGTATTATTGCTGCTCTTTCTCTCTCTTCTTTTTGCCGTATCCTGCCGTACTGTGCCGGAACTTGCCGATGGCAAAGGTGAGGAAAAAGGGAAGATCTGGAATGCCAGCGAGATCTCAAGAGAACTCAACGGGACAGACCCTATTGAGCCGTTCAACCGTTCCATGATGGCTTGTACCGATTTTCTTATGCATTACCTTGTCCGTCCTGTTGGCTATATTTACGGATCCATTCTGCCGCTGGAAGTCATCAAACGCATAGATTATGCTTCCGACAATCTGGCATTTCCCACAAGGATGTTCAGCTGTTTCCTTCAGGGGCAGTTCAAAGGCGGCGGCGTGGAGTTCCTCCGTTTTCTCACCAATTCCACCATCGGGATCGCCGGGTTCTTTGATCCGGCGGATGCCTGGTTCGGGCTGGAAAGACGCAATGAGGATTTCGGACAGACTTTCGGGTATTGGAATATCGGTCCCGGCTTCTATCTTGTGCTGCCTTTTTCTGTAACAAACAATGTCCGGGATAATGTGGGGCTGCTCTTTGATAAAGCCTCTGACGCCAAAACCTATATTCCTTATATGGGATATGTCACTACTTTGAACAGTTTTGTGAACTCCTATGATTCTTACGATTCCATGACGGAAAACTCCTATGATGCCTATGACAACGCCAAGGTCATTTTAAGTTTGATGCGGTATGCCCATGTGGAGAATTTTCATCATAAATTGCAGGTCCCCAAGGACTCCGCTTTCGGTAAAGCGGATATTCCCAATGGACCATTTGCCGGAAATGTGATCCGTGTTTCTGAAAAATACGGAGCCCAGAATCCTCTTATCGATACCTTGAAAGGGATGTTTTTCCAGGTGCGTAAAAATAACGCCGGGTGGTGGATCAAAACTTCTTTCTGGAATACAGACTTCATCCCCATGGTGGAAACGGAGAAAGTTATTCTTTCCGGCAGTAAGGAAAAAGATGATATGAAGGAAATGAGGTACCAGATCTGGCTTCAGGAGGATAAAAAAGCTCCTCTTGTAGTATTGCTGCCCGGTGCGGGTGGGCATTATAAAGCGGGTATGCTCCGTGCCATGGCGGAACTTTTCTATGAAAGAAACTGTTCTGTGGCTGTTATGGCAAACAGTCTGAATCCTCTCTTTTTTGTTCCAGCCTCCCTGGGACTGCCCGGTGACGTGAAACGGGATACCCTTGCTGTAAGAAATGCTCTGGAAAAAGTGCTTTCCCATGCAAAGAAAACTTATGGACTTGCCCCGGAAAAGACCATTTGTGCCGGATACTCCCTGGGTGGACTCCATACACTCCACCTTGCCGCACTGGAGGAAAAGAACTCCAATAAACTTTCCATTGATGAATTTATTGCTGTAAATCCCCCTGCCGATCTTCTGTATGCCTTGAAAAAAATGGATTCTCTCTGCCGGATCCCGGAAAATATGACTAAAAAGGAATTTTTTGAAATGGCAGGGGATGGCGCCATGAAACTTTATATGGTCATGACCGGAAGAACCGCCCCCTTTGCCCTTCTCAAACCCAGACCCAAAAAAGATTCTGCGGAAGTAAAGAAAGTAAAAGAGGGGAAAATCGTCCCTGCAAAACAGACTGGGGAAGAGGTGAAAGCATCCCCCTTCTATCTGCCCCTTTCTCCGGAACAGGCAGGCTGGATCTCCGGAATGTATATGAAAATGGGCTTGCGGGAACTTCTGCTTGCCGCACAGAAAAATGCTCCGCAGAACGCTCCTTTCCTGAAAACAGAATATTCCTGGGGCAGCAGAACTGCCCTTTATGAAGAGATCGATTCCTATTCCTGGTACTCCTATGCGGAAAAAATCCTGCTTCCATATCTGCAGAAAGAGGAAAAATTTCTGACGATGGAAGAATTGGGAAAACGGGCATCTCTTTACAGTATTGCAAAAGTCCTTGCGGAAAATCCCCGGGTGAAAGTATTGCACAATCTGGATGATCCCCTTTTGAGAAAAGAGGATATCCTTTTCCTGGACAGAACGCTGAAAAAACGGATTTTCTGGTTTGACTGCGGCGGACATCTTGGAAATATGTTTCTGCCGGACTTCCGGAAAGTGCTTCTTGAGTCTGTCCCGGTGAAAACCGTAACGAATACAGCGGCAGACGATACTGCCGTAAAAAAATAACCAACCCGATGTTGAGAGAAAGATAGATCATGGAAATCCAATCCGTAAATATTGTACGCAGAAAAAAGTTTCTGATCCTCTGTTTTGCCACGCTTCTCATGTTTTTTACAAGTATGAACAAAGTTCTTGTGCCGGGAGCCGTTTTCTCCGATATGCAGAGTTCTCTGGGTGTTTCCGGAGGGGAACTTGCTGCAATGGGTTCCGCCTTTATGTATTGTTATGCGTTAAGTCAGCTTGTACT
Organism: Victivallales bacterium; assembly: GCA_045612485.1. GTDB lineage: Bacteria > Verrucomicrobiota > Lentisphaeria > Victivallales > UBA1829 > RGIG5327. The sequence continues at coordinate 3,954 of JAZKZE010000011.1, forward strand.
GGGATTGCTGTGTCATAAGTTCGGCGGTGTACGTATATTGCTCATAGGCGGCACGCTTTTTACTGCCGGAAGTATTATTTTCCCCTTTCTGCGGGAACCAGTTCTCCTTATTGCCGTAAGAGGGATCACCGGGATCGGTGCCGGAACTGTTTTTATTGCCCTTGCCAAACTTATCGCCGACCTTTTTCCGAAAAAGTTTTCCGCTGTTCTGGGGATAACCCTTTTTATCGGATATCTGGGACCGGTTGCCGGTGGACTGCCTTTTGTGACTTTTGTCAAGAAAGTCGGTTGGGATAAAGCCTTCCTTTCCATTGGCGTTATCATTGTCCTTGCCATGCTTACCATTATTGTTCTTTCTCCCGGCACATTGAAGAAGATCCGGGGCGGCGAATCCATTATCTCCCCTCTCTTCCTGATCCTGAAAAATCATTATTCCAACTGTTTGAGCGTATCCAGCATGATTATTTTCGGTGCCCATTATATGATCCTTTCCACCATCGGTTTGAAAGCTCTGGAGGATTATGCCCATTTCAGTCATACTTCCGCTTCATTGTGGATGTCCACCCTTTCCGGGATCATTGCCGCACTGAACCTGGGGGCAGGGCTTATTCTTGCACTTTTCAGACACAAAAGACACCGTATCCTTGTTACTGCCTCCCTTCTGTGTCTTGCTGGCGGGATCGCCGGGATCCTTGTATTCGGACTTAAACTTCCCGGAGTGCTTACTCCCTGCGTATTCATTCTTCTTGCCCTGCCAGCCGGATGTTTCCCCCTGTACGGCACTTATTCAAAAGAACTGAATCCCCCGGAACATGTGGGATTATCTGTTGCCATGCTGAACTTTTTTGCCTTTGTGGGGATCGCCATCGGGGGAACTGCTGCGGGAATGGTGCTTTCAAAGTATGAAACAAATGAGATCATACGGAAAATTGCCGGAAGTGTGGGGGAAGTTATCCATTATCCTGCGGAAGCCTACCGGGATATTTTTATTGTGATAACATCTTTTGCCGTTATCGGGGTAATATGTGCGTTTTTTGTACCGGAAACGTATAAAGAGGAAGGAAAATGAGAAGAGCTTATGGAAGATGACATCAGATATATCATTGCAAAAGAGCCGCAGGGAATGCTTTCTCTTGCCGGACATGCCGGATGGAATCAGACTCTGGAAGACTGCCGTATGGTGACTTCTTCGGATAACTCCCTTGCAGTTTATGCCCTTGCCGGGGAAAACGTTATCGGCTGTGCCGGTTGTTTCATCTTCGGCGGGAATACTCTGGGGCATATCAATATGGTAGTGACACATCAGGATTACCGGGGACAGGGGATCGCCAAAAATATGGTGCGTATGCTTATGGAGAAAGCCGCCTGCCGTACATACAGACTTTATGCCACGCAATCCGGAGGATATGTTTATACAAAACTTGGTTTCAAACCGCTTCTGGGACAGAAAAAATATTTTGCTTCCGCCGCATTGTTTCCTGCATTGGAAAAATTGCCGGAAGGGATCTTTCCTGTAACCGAAAAAGATCTGGATGAACTGTATGCGCTGGATGAGGAGGTATTCGGATTTCGCAGGGAGAATATCATGGAATATCTTTTCCGGAGTCACAGGGAACTTGCCTTCTGTTACAGGAATGAAAAGGGGAATATGGATGCTTTCACCCTGGGAAGGATCGGGCCTGCGGCAAGAAATATCATGTGCAGTGCAAGAGTATCTGCTTCCGGGGAGAAACTCTTTTTCTATTCCTGTTCATTAAAAACTTCTGCTGAAAAATTGCAGACTATGATCTACGATAATCAGGAATGTTTCCGTAATAAACTTCTGGAAAGAGGTTTTGTGGAAGGTACCAATATGAATTTAATGGATTGCGGAAGAGATTTTCCTCTTCCCGGTCTCTCCTGTTACGGCATTGCCGGCGGGGAATTCGGATAAAACGCTGAAGAAAGCATAAAAATCAGACAGAAGGAATCCGGAGATGAGAAATTCATTTTTAAGGATCGTTGCAAGCACTTTTGAAGGGATGCATCCCGTTCTTATTCCCCTTTTTGCTCTTTTATGCGGGTGCTGTGCAAGAGGGTGGTATCTTTATGAACTTTCCCAGCTGCCTGTGGGCAGTGTGATCGTCGGGCCTGATGTAGCGGAATATTATTCCTGGGCATGCCGGATCCTTGCCGGGGAAGTTCTGCCGGATTCCCTGCCGATCCATGCTCCCTGTTATGCTTATTTTCTGGCACTGCTTGCTACATTCTGTTCCCATCAGGTATTGGAGATGCGGTTCCTGCAATCCATTATTATGATGTGTCTTACAGTTTTTCCGGTTTATTATTCATTGCGTATTATTTATTTTGCTCCGGAAAACCAGACCACCGACCGTCCCTGGACGATGCGTTTCATTCCCTTTATTTCCACATGGATACTGGCACTTTATCCTCCCCTTATCGTATATCAGGCAGATTTCTTTTCTGAAAACCTTCTCTGTGTGTTCCTTGCTTTTGCTGTATATTTTATGCTGCTTGCGGATAAAACAAAACTTCCCGGAAGGTTCGGATTTTTTGCCATTGCCGGGATTTTCTGTGCATTGGCAGTATTGACCCATCCATCCTGTGCGGTATTTGCAGTATTTGTATTTATTTACCTTCTGATCAGAGGGATACTTGGGAGGGGGCTTGTGAGCAGAAACCGGAAGATTTTTACCGCTTTTGCTTTTATTCTTCCTGTCATTCTGCTTACTTTCCTCTGGTCATATCATGTAAGTAAACTTTCCGCCCGTCCGGTTTTCATTCAGGGAAACAGCGGATTCAATCTTTATCTGGGAAATTGTTCGGGGGCTACGGGAGCCTGTGATATTCCCCCCGGAAAAGAGTGGTATGATATTCATGGGAAATTTGCCCGTGAGGCGGAAAAACAGGGAATGGGAGCTGATACTCTGTTTGTGAAAAAAGCGATCGGGGAAAGTTTGAGAGATCCGGTGGAAAGTCTGGTAAGAACCGGGCGGAAAGTTCTGTATATCTTTTCTGCTTCGGAACTTTCCACATGGTCGGATATTACGCCATTGAAAATTACTTCCTGCCATAAATATCTTTTTCACGGATCCTTTCTTTTCCTCTCCCTTACTGCGGCAATGGTCTTTTTTTCAAGACTTTTCAAAAGGAGATTTCTCCATGATATGCGGTATTTCATCCTTCTTGGCTCCAGCGTGATCCTTGCCCAGCTCCTTACTGTAAGTGCCGGACGCTACCGTATGGGACTGCTGTTGGTTCTTGCGGCAATATCCAGTCTTCTTTTTGCCGCACCCGGAAGAACTTTCGGAAAATACTGGAAGGCGGGGACTGCTTTTGTTCTCTTTCTTGCTATTGGGATCGGGGGAATGGTTCTTGATATGAAAGCAAGGGGCAATGATCTGAAAGAATATTCACGCCTTCTGCTTGCAGAAGCATATCTGAAAAAAGGGGAAGTACGGCTTTGTGAGGAGGTGCTTCAACAGAAACCTTTGCATTATCATAAATTGGATGCCCAGTATTATGATCTTCTTGCCAAGGCAAAGATCATGGAAAAGGAGTTTACCGGGGCAATAAAGATACTGGAAGAAGCATTGCAGAGAGAACCGCATGATTTTGCGCTTCTTATGAATTACGGAACACTTCTTCTGGAAATAAAAGAGTGGAAAAAGGCTAAAGATTTTTTTGATAAAGCCTCCCGTCTTCCCCATTCCCGCCGCAATATGACGGATCTGCAATATAATTACGGACTTCTTGCCCAGTACACCGGGAACTTTGCAGAGGCGGAACGCAGGTATCATGCTGTATTGCAGCTTGATCCATTGTACGCAAAGGCGTTGAATAATCTTGGGGTATTGCTTATCCGTGCGGGAGAAGCTCTCCAGGCAGAACTTTTTCTTTTACGGGCGTGCAATATGGAGGAAAAGAACGAACAGTACCTCCTGAATCTTGCTGTTGCTCAGAAAATAGCAGGAAAACTTGCAGAAATGGAAAAATCCTGTCGCAGAGCATTGCTGCTGAATCCCCGGTCCAGGGCAAAAATGCTTTTGCAGGAAAGCAATATAAAGTAAGCGGAGGAAACGGAGGAAGAATTTATTTTTCACTCCGTTTATTTTATTTCCGGTTGTTTTTCAGCATTTCTTTGCTTTACGCCATTCCCTGATGAGTTCGCCGCCGTATGCAAATTCCTTTTCAAAGGCGTCAAAATCATTTTTCTCGATCATTTTTTTCATCCGGTAATACCGTTTTTCATGGTCTTCCAGAGCTTCGAGGACTGCTTCCCTGTTATTGGAAAGGATCTCTTTCCACATGCGGGGGGAGGATGCTGCCACCCGGATAGTATCCCGGAAACCGCTTGCGGCACCGGCAAAACGCTGGGCTTTGAGTTTTTCATCCTCTTCATCCAGTACGCTTAATGCCAGAGCCGAAGAGATGATATGGGGAACGTGACTTGTATGTGCCACAAGGGAATCATGTTCTTTTGCTCCGATACGGAGTGTTTTGCCTCCCACAGCTTTCCACAGATCTTCAATGCGGATGATATTGTTTTCCTCCGCACCTTCCGGCGGGACGATAAAGATGGAGGCATTGTCATAGATCCCCGGGACAAGGGCGTCGGGTCCGCTTAATTCTGTTCCCGCCATAGGGTGACTTCCGATAAAGGCGGCGCCCGCTTCCATCGCGGCATCTTCAATACAGCCTTTGACGCTTCCGATATCGGTAAGGACGGCTCCTTTCCGCATGTAAGAAGAGTATTTCTTTATAAACTCACAGATCACAGGAACAGGAAGGGTGAGGATGATGATACTTCCGGCCTGAAAGGCTTCTTCCGGAGTAGCACAGATTCCGTCCAGATACCCGTCTTTCACAGCTTTTTCCGCCACCTCTTTTCTTCTGGCGTAACCATATACTTTATAGTTTTTTTCCTCTTTTCTTCTGCCCAGTTTCAGGGAGGAGGCAAGGGACATGGCAAGCATACCCAGCCCCACGATCACAAGTCTTTCTTCAGCCATTTTTTCTTTCCTTGTTTTGTGATTTTATCTTCCTTTGGCGTAGGGAACAGGATCTTTCAGGATCTCTGCAAGGTATTTTCCGGTATAGGATGCGGGATTTTTTGCCACTTTTTCCGGAGTTCCTTCCGCAACAAGTCTGCCGCCGGCGTCCCCGCCTTCCGGACCCAGATCTATGATGTGGTCGGCTACTTTGATCACATCCAGATTGTGTTCGATGACAAGTACGGTATTGCCTTTATCCCTTAACTTCATAAGGACATCAATAAGCTGCATGATGTCGTAGGAGTGAAGTCCGGTGGTTGGTTCATCCAGAATATAGAGCGTATGACCTCTGGGGATCTTGGCCAGTTCCGTAGCAAGTTTCACTCTCTGTGCCTCTCCCCCGGAAAGGGTGGTTGCCGATTGTCCCAGAGTAATGTAACCGAGTCCCACATCCTGAAGGGTTTTCAGTTTCCGGTGAACATTGGTGACCGGTTCAAAAAAGTCCACAGCCTCATCCACAGTCATTTCCAGGATCTCTGCAATATTTTTCTTTTTGTATTTCACGAGAAGCGTCTCATCATTGAATCTTTTTCCGTGGCAGACGGAACAGGGAATATAGACATCCGGAAGAAATTGCATTTCGATTTTTTTGATCCCGTCTCCTGCGCACTCTTCACATCTGCCGCCTTTCATATTGAAACTGAATCTTCCCGGACCGAAGCCCCGCATTTTGGATTCCGGAAGTTCTGCAAAAAGATTGCGGATGGTGCCGAAAAGTTCCGTATAAGTGGCTGGATTGCTTCTTGGAGTACGGCCGATGGGACTCTGGTCGATGACAATGGCTTTCCCTATATGTTCCAACCCTTTTATCTCTTTATATTTGCAGGGGGGAGGGGCACTTTCCAATTCAAAATGCCGTTCCAATGCGCCCCGGAGAATACGGTTGACAAGAGAACTTTTTCCTGAACCGGATACTCCGGTAACGCAGGAAAATGTACCCAGCGGGATCTTGACATCAATATTTTTGAGATTGTTTTCCTCTGCCCCCAGGATCTCAAGAAATTTTCCGTTTCCGGTACTGCGGAACTGGGGCGTTCTTATCTGCATAGATCCGGACATGAATTGTGCCGTAAGGGATCTGCGGGAGGTCATTACTTCCCGGGGCGTTCCTGCTGCAACAAGTTCGCCGCCGTGGATCCCCGCTTTCGGGCCCAGATCCAGAAGATAGTCAGCTGCAAACATGGTTTCCATATCATGTTCCACTACCACTACCGTATTTCCCAGATCCCGGAGTTTCCGCAAGGTGGCAAGCAGTTTCCCGTTGTCCCTCTGATGCAGTCCGATGGAAGGCTCATCCAGAATATACAAGACTCCTACAAGTCCGCTGCCCAGCTGGGTGGCAAGGCGTATCCTCTGTGCTTCCCCGCCGGAGAGAGTCCCGCTTTCCCTGTTCAACGTGAGATAGGATAACCCTACATCCTCCAGAAATTTCAGACGGGATATGATCTCTTTTTTCACCTCTTTGATAATGGCGTTTTTCTCCACATCCAGATCCAGTTTCTCCATGAAGGATTTGGCTTTTTCCACAGAAAGGGAACAGAATTCATAAATGGAAAGTCCGCCGACAGTTACTGCAAGACTCTCTTCCTTCAACCGTTTTCCCCTGCACTCCGGACAGGGACGGAATACCATGTACTCTTTCAGGCGTTCCCGGACGCTGTCGCTTTCTGTTTCCGCCTGCCTTCTCTGCATATTGGCAAGTATTCCTTCAAAGGGGGCGATCCATTTATGCAGTTTCCCCCGCATATAGAAACTCATGTCGATCTCCTCGTCCCCGCTTCCGTGAAGAAGCACATTCCTGATCTTTTCCGGAAGTTCCCGGAAAGGGGTGGAGAGCATTTCCGGCATATTGTAATGATTGGCAATGGATTTGAGAATATGGTTGTAGTAGATGATGAGATTGCGCGGGCCTCTCCGCCAGCCGGGGATGGCTCCCTTTTTGATAGATAAGGAATCATCGGGAACAACAAGACGCTCATCCATGACCATCAATGCCCCCAGCCCGTTGCATCTGGGACAGGCTCCGAAAGGACTGTTGAAGGAAAAATGTCTGGGTTCCAGTTTGGGGATGCTTATTCCGCAATCGGGACAGGCAAGGTGTTCACTTATGCGTTCCTCCTTCCACCTTTTTCCGGGATTGGCAGGATCGGTGTTCTGGATGAGAAGGATCATAAGTCCGTGACCTGTTTTCAGAGCAGTCTCCACAGAATCATTCAATCTGGATCGGTCGGTCTTTCCTGTGATGAGCCGGTCAACGACAGCTTCAATATCATGTCTTTTTGTTTTGGCAAGATTCGGCATATCCTCGCCCAGCATAACGATCTCCCCGTCGATCCTTGCCCGTACAAAACCATCTTTGGCGATCTGGGTGAGAATGTCTTTGTGTTCCCCTTTTTTTCCTGTTACATAGGGGGCAAGGATCATCATTTGCAGTCCTTCCGGAAGTTTCAGAATTTTTTCGCAAATAGTCTGGGGGGACTGGCTGGAGAGTTCCTTACCGCATTTTGGACAGTGGGGGAGACCCGCATGAGCATACATAAGACGCAGATAGTCATAGATCTCGGTCACGGTCGCCACAATGGAACGGGGATTGGAGGAGGCACTTCTCTGTTCAATGGCAATGGCAGGGGAGAGGCCTTCTATATGCCGTACTTTGGGCTTCTGCATCCGGTCGAGAAACTGGCGGGCGTAGGCGGACAGACTTTCCACATATCTTCTCTGTCCTTCCGCATAGAGGGTATCAAAGGCAAGTGTGGACTTGCCGGAACCGCTTAATCCGGTAATGACCGTAAGAGAGTTGCGGGGGATCCGTACATCAATATTTTTTAAATTGTGTTCTTCCGCCCCTTTGATAAAAATATCATCCATATCCATAAAATCCCCCTTTCAATAAAAAAATCAGAGTATAAATATACTCTGTAAAGGGGATTTTTTCAATCTCTTACTTTCTGAATCTTGTACGGAAGGAGCATTTTTTGCAAAACTCTTTTACGGCAATGCCTTTTTCAAATCCTCTGCGGATGCTTTCCGCTTCCGGTGAATAGAGGATCTCATTGATGTCGGTTACTGTATCTATATTTCCCAGAGAAACTTTTCCTTCCGTATCCAGGCAGCAGGGAACGATCCTTCCGTCCGTAAGAACGCCGAACTGATCCCGCATCCCGTGACAGAATCCTTTTTCGTGCAGGACTTCTTTTTCCGTTTCCGGCCATTGGAAAACCGTATCCATATTGAGATAGATCCTGCCGGAAAGGTGTTTGCTTTTCCTTCCGGGGGAAAATTGCAGCTGTTCCGTGGGGGGCAGGGGGAATCTTTCTCCGATGGCGGAAAGGAGAAGTGTATTGAGTTCCCCGCTTGTTTTTTCCTCATTGCTGTGCTGGTTCCACAACCGGAGATTGATATACATTTCCGGGCGGACTGTTGCCGCTTTTTCACAGAATGAGAGGATGTTTTCCAGAATTATCCTGTCCGGCAGGGAGTCCTTCTGCAAGGCATGAAGGGAAAAATTGATCTGCCGGAAGGCGGGATTATTCAGGAGATACTCTTCTTTTCCTGCAAGAAGTGTTCCATTGGTGACAAGAGTGACCTTTACACCGTAAATGCGGCAATACTCCCCGATTTCTTCAAAGGCGGGGTGCAGTAAAGGTTCTCCCATCAGATGAAGAAAGAGATCATCCGTTACCGGCAGAACTTTTTTCAATCTTTCTTCAAAGCGTTCCGGGGAAAGAAATTCTTTTTTTCTTTGCGTTCCGGCACAGAATGAACAGGAACGGTTGCAAAGTGTGGTGATCTCCAGGTATGCCCGCATGGAAAAAGATTATGCCTTCTGTTCTTTTTCAGGAGCAGATTCTTTACTGGAAAGCCCCATTTTTGCTGCAAGGAAACTGTCAAAGATCATCTGGAAGAAATAGAAGATGATACAGGGCGCAACCGCGTCGCCGTCCCCGGCTCCGATAATGGCAAGAGTGGTGAGGGCAATGGTCAGGGTTTTGGAGGCTGCTGTAAAGAGATAGGCTTTACATTCCCCCACAGGCATTTTCAGCATCTTTGCTCCGTACCAGAAAAATGCCATGCTCCCCAGATGAATGATGATCGCCGCCCCGAAGCCTTTCAGCAGGATAAGAGTGGAAATGGCTTTCATCTTTTCACTGGAGGCGGAAAAGAAGAAAAGGATCAGCAGAATAACGGCTGTGGAAGAGACAAAAGAGAGCCAGGAGGGGCTTTTCTTCATCTTGATAAGCGTTTTGAAAGCAAATCCTGCGGCAAAGGGGATGACCACAAGGATAAAGAGTTTTTTCAGCATGTTCCAGGGATTGGTATTGATCCCGGCGTCAGAGGCAATGGCGAAGGAGAGAACGACGGGGATCGTAAAAACCGCTGCAAGATTGTAAAGCATGGTAATGGCAATGGCAGTTACATTATTGCCTCCGGCAGTTTCCGTCATCACGATCCCGCTGGAAAGAGTGGGGGGAGCTGCCGCCACAACGATGAGTCCGGCAGCAGGAAGTGCGGCAAGTCCCAGAAGAAGGGTGATCCCCCAGGCAAAGACAGGGCAGAGAAAAAGGGTTAGAATGGCTCCGCCGATAAGAAAAAGCAGGGATTTTCTGGTTATATACAAGTCGGAAATACTTGTCTGGATACCGCACACCAGAAAAACGGCAACAATGAGTATATTCTGGTCCAGTGTTTCTTTGAATTTTATTCCGAACTGGGGGATGATAAAGGAAAGGACAACGGCGATGACCAGTCCGGCTGGCAGAAAGGTCTTTTTTACGATTTTGTAAATATTCATGGAAACACTTTCTTTTTATGTTTTTTGTAACGATATTACATATAAAATACACCCGTAATGGTTTTAAGTCAATATAGTTTCTCTTTCCTGTTGGACTTTTTCTGCTTTTGTGCTATATTTTGATAAAAGAGGTTATTTCAAAAGAAAATTTATCCCGGGAGGAATACTTTATGGATATGAAAATAAAAAATACTGTCAGGTATGCAGTCACAGCCGTATGGTCGGCAGTTTTTGCATTGTGCATCACAGGGTGCTACCCTGTACTGGATCTTGAACCCCGGGAGACTTCCGATCTTTCCGTAAGACAGTTGATCCGTAAACAGAATAAAGCAACTGACCCGGAGAAAAAATGGCAGAAGGCAGACTCTTATTATATGCGGATGAAGATCTCGCTTACAGATAAAAGTTCCAAAGATTACCATGAATCGGAAATATGGTACCAGCACCCCAAATGTTTCCGGCTGGTCACAAGCCGTAACGGTGTCCGGCAGAAGATCCTGATCTACAATGACGGCAGGATATGGAACGTGAATCCCCGTACAAATCACTATACGGAACTGAAAAGCGAGTCTCTGGAATACTCTCTTTTCCTCAATACGGTACGCATGGGGACGCCCTATCTGGATTATACCGATATTTTCAGACGGATCTCTGTGGATATGTTTATTGAGAATGGTATCCGGTATTACCGTATGATCTGTATGAGTGATGATAAACGCATCCAGCCCTATATTTTCTACTATGACGGCAGAAATTTTCTTCAGACAAAACTGGAAACGGTGAATATCATCAGTGAATCCGGAGCTGCTGTCCTCTATACCTCCACCATCCGGAAATATACCGAAGTGAAGGGAATAAAAGTTCCTGCCGTGACCGTTGTGGAATCCGGCGGAGTCGTTCAGATCTCGGAATTGCAGGAGATCGTCATCAATAAAGTTTATCCGGAATCCCTCTTCCTTCCCCCTGTACCTTTCACCCATAAGGGAATGGTGGAAAAAACGGAAAAGAAGAAAGAAGCTCCCGCCGCAGAAAAGAAAGCTCCTCCGGCAAAAGAGCAGAAACCTGCCCCTGAAAAGAAAATAAAATGGTATGATACCTTCCTTGAATAAGAAAGAATAATGGAAAGGAGAACAAGATGAAAAGTGCATTTGAACTTGCTATGGAAAGACTGGGCGGAAAGATCGAAAATCTGTCCGATGAAAAAAAGAACGCCATTGCGGAAGTGACAAAAAAATACAATGCCAAGATCGCTGAAGTGAAACTTGCACACGAGCAGAGACTTGCCAAAGAACAGGATCCGGAAAAGATCCGGGAACTGGAAGAGTGTCTTGTAACGGATATCGCCTCTTTGAAAGACCGTTGCGAACGTGCCAAAGAAGAGATCCGCAACAGCTGACGGAAACTTTTTTATGCAGATCTATCTGGATAATGCTTCCTCTGTCCCCTGTGAAAAACATATACTGGAACGTTTTGCCGTTCTTGCTTCTGAATATTTTGCCAATCAGGAATCTCTCTCCTGTCACGGAAGAAAATCTGCGAAGGCAGTAAAGGAAGCGGAAGAAAAGATCTTTACCCTCCTCTCCGCTGACAAAGCGGAAAGTGGCGGCGTGTTGAGCGGCAATACCGGCAGCAGTGTTCTTGCCGCCTCCATTCATGCTCTGGGGTCATTTCTCAAAGGCGGTGTGGTTACCTCCTGCGGGGAACACTCTTCTGTCCTTTGTGCATTAAAAAGAACTTCTGCTCTTTACCGCTTTCCCGTATATTACTGTCCTGTGGGGCGTGACGGGGAACTGGACAGGGATCATCTGAAAGATCTGCTGAAAAAAGAGAAGATCGGTTTGGCGGCTTTCCATCATATCCAGAGTGAAACAGGCTGCATACAGGATCTTGCCGCCATAAGAAATGTTCTGGATGAATATTCCCCGGAAACCCTTTTTCTTGCCGATACCGTCCAGTCAGCCGGAAAATATCCTTTATTGTGGAAGGAGGCAAAACTGGATCTTGCTTTTGTTTCCGGTCAGAAGATCGGCTGTACGGGGGGAGGGTGTGTCCTTTACCGGAAGAAGTTTGCCAGGCTCTTCACCTCTCTGCGGGGAAGTACCCATCTGCCCGGAAGATGTATTCCCGCACATATCCTGCTGCTTGCAGAGATATTGGAAAAACTTGTTCCGGAAATGGAAACGAACCGCAGAAAGATGGAAAAAATGAAATATCTTCTGCTGGAACAAATAAAGAAAAATGATATTCCTTTTGTTCCTACACTTTCTCCGGAAAAAACAAGCAGTTATATTCTTCACGGAATCACAACACCTTATCAGGGTGCGATCCTTACAAGGATGCTGACGGAAAAGAATATATCGGCAGCTCCCGGCAGTGCCTGTGAATCGGAAACAGGGGAAGTATCCCGGATTTTGAAGGAGATGGGGATAAAGAAAAATGATCTTTACAATGTTCTGCGTATCTCCTTCTGGCTTCATAATACGGAAGAGGAAATAAGGTATTTTGTTCCGCTTTTGAAAGCGTGTACTTTAAAATATTGAAGAAAAAATCTTCTTATGCTTGTAAAATACCCTTTGCCGGGTTAAATTTATAGGAAAACCCCATAGTAAAAACAAAATCATAATACGAGGTGAAAAATGGAAGATCTGGAAAAAGAGATCAGAGAAAGACTTGACCTTCTCCGCGGTGCATTGCAGAATGACGGCGGGGATCTGGAATGTGTTGCCGTGGAAGGCAAAGTGGTAAAGGTGCGTCTCCGCGGTGCCTGCGGCTGCTGCCCCCACGCCATGGCTACTCTCAAAGGATATATCCAGCAGGATCTCAATGAGACCATTGATGCGGGAATTGAAGTAGAGAGAGTTGACTGATCGGAGTAACTATGTTGAGAGCAGGTTTTGATTATTCCTGGGCGGAGGCATCTTTTGCCTGTATTGATGAAGAGGGAAAAGTGATATTTGATGAGAATATTGCCTTACCTCCGAGAAATGCATCCTCTCTGCCTGTCTGGATGGAACAGTGTCTTGCCTCTCACAACAGAACCTTTGATGACATCGGTGAATGGAGCGTGGGCAATGGTCCCGGCTCCTTTACCGGTTTGCGTCTTGCATCTGCCTTTGTCATGGGGCGTTCCTTCCGCAAGGAAAATATTGCAAGGCGCGCCGTTCCCACTGCCGCCGCTATGGCACATACTGCATTCAGGGCAGAAGAGGTAAGTGGAAAGAAGGTTGCCGCGCTTTTTGACGGCAGAAGGGATGAGATCCTTCTTTACGGAATGGAGGAAAAAAATGGTTCCTTCCTTCCCGGAAAAGAAAATGGAGTCCTTTCAGCGGCGGATCTTTCCATGCTTTCTTCATTTGACGCCTTTGTGGCGTTGGAACGTGACCGGGAGCAGATCGAATCTGTTACAAACGGTATTTTGCAGAATAAGATCGTCTATATCGATCACATCAAAGCTGCTTTCCTTATTCTCAATGAGCCGGGGGATTTCTCCCGTCCGCTTACTGAACTTGTATATTTGCGTCCTGCGGTATTTGTGGATCCTGTGATCCCGAGAAAAGTGTAAGATCCTATTTGGGATCCATCGTTTTCCTTGCATTTTCCCTGAATTTTGCAGGCGTTGTGCCGCACTCCCGCCGGAAGGCTTCCTGCAGATATTTTTCGTGATGAAAAGGCGTTTTTTCCGCCAGTAAAGACAAGGGCGTATCCGGATATTTCAGAAGCAGTTCTTTTGTGAAAAGGATCTTTTTTTTCAGAAGAAGTTTTACCGGAGAGAGCTTTTTTATTTTTTTACAGGCATGGAAAAGAGTCGTTCTTTCCACCTGTAAAGTAGAGGCTATACAGTTGATATTGAGTTCCAGATTCCGGGGATCGGAAAGTAAAAGCATAAATTCTTCCACAAGACTTGCCGCATCTTTCCTTACGGAAAGCTGTTCTGTTTTCAGAAAAGCGATCAGATCAAGGAGGAGAGAAGCAAAAACACCTTCCCGGGTATCGTTTTTCATGGCAAGAAGCCAGAAATGAAGAAATTTATCTATGACCATCTCTTTGAAAGGAATTTTCGTCCTTACGATATTTTCTTTTGAGAATCCTGCATATTCTGTAAGTTTTTCCGCATCCGGGCCAGTTATATCTATCCAGCAGAAACTCCAGGGTGTGCCGTCTTTTCCCCTATATTTTACTTTGATCCCCGGCAGCAGGCAGAACATATCCCCCCTTTGCAGAAAATATTCCTTGCCGTTACAGGAAATATGACAGGTTCCGGATAAGATGATATGCATACTTGCAAAGCCGCCGTAAAAATATACTCTTCTGCTGTCTGTGATCCTGCCGGTCGTTCTGGGTTTGAACCGGCATCCGGGAGCATAGGGAAGGGACACAAGGGAACGGGATATATCGTTTGACATGATGAAAACCTTTTTTCTGATCTCTTTTTTAAGTTACATTTCCCAGGTAAAAAAATCAAGTTTATAACAAAAGAAAACTTTATAAAATCTGGAATTATACTCAAAAAGGAACAGTTTTCTTTATAATTTCAACAAAATCTTACCATTATGCAACATTATTTACCCCTTTTGCCGTTGTCTTGACTTTCCGGAGATTGTATAGTAAAAAAGAATCGTAAAAAAGGAGAAAATATGGCTCTTGCAAGAACATGTATTCCCGCCTCCAGGATGGAAAGTGATTCCTATGACTGGTGGCAGCGGAGTGAAAGTAAAAAAGAATGGAGCAGAAATCATAAGGCAAAAGGGATCTTTTTCGGAGATTCCATTACCCATTTCTGGTCAAATGAGGATAACAGGAATAATTACGGGGAAGGCTCCTGGGAAGAATTTTTTGCAGGAAAGGATGTATTGAATATGGGGTACGGTTTTGACCGTATCCAGAATATATTGTGGCATCTGGAGGCGGGGGAGGTTGACGGACAGGAGCCGGGAGTGATCGTTGTCAATATCGGTACAAACAACTATTCTCACACCCCCCATTATCCCGGCGATACTCCGGAAGAAACGGCGGAAGGGATCCTTTTTCTTACAGAAAAACTCCATGAGAAATTTCCCGGTTCCCATATTGTGATCATGGGGATTTTCCCCCGGTGGGACAGAATGGAAAAGATCCGGATGACCAATCACATCCTTGCGGAAAAGATCCCCCTTTTTCCTTATGCGGAAATGGTGGATATATTTCATGAATTTCTTGATGACAGCGGGAATTTCGATACGCAGTATTTTCAGAAAGACAGGTGTCATCTCTGCCGGAAAGGATATACGGTATGGTATAATGCCATACAATATATCCTGGAAAAATATATTTGATGTTTTTTACAAAAAATTATAATATCAGGAGAATAAAATCATGTTTGACAGCAGAAATTTTTATACTGTATTTGAAAAAGATTTCCGTACAAAAGAAGGAGATCATTCCGTTGACGGTTTTGAAGAGATAAAAGCTACTCCCCATAATGGGCTTATGCGTTTTCCGCAGGGGATTGCAGTCATTCTTCCGGAAAATCCCTGTTTTGTCAGAACGGAAGAGTTGAGGGATTTCCGTATGACCCTTCACATTGCTGAAAGTATGGAAACAAGGGAGGATTTTACTTTCCATTTTTACTTCCGGTTTGATCCTGCTTCCGGTAATGGCGGTGTGCTGTGTATAGAAAATGACGGCAGAAATATGCTCTGTTCCATAGGAGTATGTGAGAAAAACAGTACAAGTTATGTTTCTGAAATGAAATGGTATCTGAAAGATGCCCGCAAATTGGAGATCCTTGTTTCCGGCAATGAACTGGATCTTTGCGGGAAAAAGTTTCAGATCCCGGAAAATGTCCCGGAAAAAGGAAGGATCGGATTCCGGCATCTCAACAGAGTCCACCGGTATGAGCCTTTGATGATCCAATACCTGAAAGTGGACACTCCCGATCGGTGTGAAGAAAAAGTAAGTATGTGCAGTGTAAGATTTCCCCGGCATACTTTTTACACCATGAGTGACTGGGATTACCATTTTTCCATTTGCAGAAGTAAAAATGTCAGCAGAATCTCTTCCGTTCTTTCCGGCGGACCTGTTTATGCGAAGAACCGTGGCACATTTTATACGAAACACCCGGCAAATGAGCTTTTGGAAAAGCCTTATTTCCGCATCGTTTATCCGGACGGAAGCATGGGGGATAAACAATATATATATTACGGCAGTATCGGTTTTTGTGAAGATTGGGCTACCAGACAGCCCGCATTGCCGAAAGCGGATATCCAGTGCCCTGTAAAACAGGATTTTTATTTTCCCCCATTGCCGGAAGATATAAAGATCCTGCTGGGCTTTGAGCATTACAACAGGGAAGACTGCCAGAATCTCCCCAAATGCGGCTGCGAAATGCTTTTTGAACCCGGGACGGGAAAAATCCTTACTTCCAGAAAGATCCAGCATGAGTCTTTCCATATCCAACTGGACTCCGGATGTGATAAAAAGATCGTGAAAATGATCCCGGAAAATATCCCCATGTATGAGGAGGCAAAGTCCTTTGCCATACACAATCACTACTTTTTTGAGGATGAAAAGTGTGCTTTTACCATAAAAGGAGACTTGCCGGAAAATTACTGCTCTCTTGAAGAACTTTCCTTCCGCATCTTGCTGGAAGATGTATTCAGAGAAGAGATAAAACCCTCTTTTATTCTTCAGGATCTTACTGTGGAAAAAGGAACTTTCCCCGGTGAAAAAACGATACAGGCAAAGGTAAATCTTTCCATCCTGCCGGCAGGGGTATATCATTTGAATGTGGAAATGCTTATGGGGGATAAAGTCCTGCATTCTGTCCGGCGTGCTTTTGAAGTCATGCCGGAAAAGGAAGGGGATTTATCCGCCCCACAGAAAAGCGGACTGCCTTTCCTTCTTTCCGCCCAGACCGACTTTGAAACCGACAGTAATTCCTTTGATCCCAGAAGTGAGGAAGATGTGGATCTTTCCCACTATTTTTCCTGTTCGGGTATGCATGTTCTGCCTGCGGAAGAACGCCGGGAATGGGAACTTTTGAAATATTACAAAAGAGATCTTTTCAGTTGGATACTCTCCCGCTCCACTCCCACGCCGCAAGTAAAAGATCATCTGGAAATATCCCGTAATTCCAAATATCTTGCTTCCGGGACATGGCGTTTTCTTGTAAATGATATAGCTTCCTATTCTGAAAAATATAAAGAAAAATTGATCCGCTTCCTTGAAGAAAAAGAGGAAAAGGAGATGGCGGAAGAGGTACGGAATACAGAAAAAATTACTGTGGAATTTCTGGAAAAGTTTTTGAAAAAATATGCGTATTGCTGGTCTGTTTTTATTGCAGAAGACCGGAACCGGGAAAAGAAGGAGAAATTTGAAGATTATGCAAAAATGGGGATAGATCTTTCCTCCATGTGCAATTATTCCTGTGCTCCTTTCTATGTGACCCACACAGGCACAGCATTTACCGCATTGCGTTACGGTTGGGACTTACGGAATATGGATATTTCCGAATACAGAAGTTTTTCCCTTGCGGAAGATTATCCTTATTTGTGCGGTTATCCGCTCACCTGCACTCCCTTTGCCATGGCAAACCTGAAACTGGATGTGCCGCAAATGCGGCTCTTTCCGGAACTTTTCGGGATCTGCGGAATACCCCAGGATCATGCCACTATCTCTGGAAATCCTCCTCTCGGCGTAATGAAAAGCGGGATCAAACGCAAACGCTTTTTTGATGCAAAATACAGAGTGAGTTACTTTAAGGATGGAAAATATTACTACTGGAACGATGACGGTTTCCATGTCCGCAATCCTTCCATGGAAGATATGGATCAACTCCTTGAAAGCTGGAAAATCATCCGGAAAATGAAAGCGGCAAGACCTGTAAAGACTATGGCAGTCGTTGGCGGGGCAGAATGTATCCTTAAACATCCACCCCGAGTGGAAAAACGGGAATATCCTCATTGGAAAGGAGCGCAGCTGGATCTCTTCAATACGGCAGAAGATTTCCCTGCATGGGTATGGAATTATGCCAGACTCAACGGGCTGCCCAACCCCTTTGCATTGAGATCGTGCGATATAAAAAATCTGAAAGCGGAAGAAATATCCTCTCTTGTTCTGCCGCCAATGGATTGCTTTACACAGGAAGAAGTTGCTGCCATACGCGCTCTTTATGAAAAGGGGGTAAATCTTCTCTGTTCGGAAAATGCCGCAGGTTTGGAAGATATTTTCGGAGTGGAAAAATGTGAAGAAACGCACCATGTAAAAATGATTTCCGGAGAAGTCACTACTTCCCCCTGCAATATGGTAAAATATTCTCCTCTTGCCGGAACAAAGATCCTTCTTTCCGATGAAGCAAATATTCCGCTTCTCACTTTGAAAAATGGGGAAAATGGATGTGGAAAGGCCGCCTTTTTCACCTTTGCACCAACCGCATTTCAGAGAATCAAGGGGACTGCCTTTGAGTCTTACAGTAAATGTCTCAATAAAGTCATACTGGATTTAAGCAGAATACTGGATGAGGAAAATTCTTCTGTAAAACTTTCCTGCGGACGGCTGACGGCATTTATGGAGGAAAAGAATATTCTTTCTCTTGTTGTCATGGAGGATGCCCATCCGGATAAAGGGGAAAAGATCACGCCGCTGATCACATTGAAAGGGGATTACAGAAAATTCCGTATTGAATCGGATGCAGATTATTTTCTTGTATCATCGGATGAAAAAGAAACACTCATCCGGCTCTCTCTGGATGTGGATGAAGTACGGTATTTCCGTTTTATTCCCGTATAAAATTACAAGTATAAAATATCCGGGGAAAGGATAAATCTTTTTGAAAAGTATCCTTTCCACGGAAAATAATTTTTTACAAAAAACTTTTGCAGATTTATTTTACAGAAGCAAGAGCTTTTTTCACTTCTTTAAGTTTTTCACATTCCGGCATCATTTCCTTATAGAACGGATCAAGGGGATAACAGCCGGAAAAGAGTCCGCTTCTGGGTGCTGTTGTGCAATCTCCGAAAGTACGGCAGATGCGTCTGGGATCAATGGAACCTTTTTCCAGGGTATCTGCACAGATCTCCGGATAGGCAATGACCATTCTGCCGATCCCCACAAAGTCCGCCTTTCCGTCCCGTACCATTTTCTGACCGGCATGAGGTAAAAATTCCTGCAAGCAGGTCATACCGGATGAGATGATGAGAAGACGGTTGCCGAAATATTCTTTGATTTTTGCCACAGCCTCCATTTGTCTTGCCGCCCCCCGGATAGGTTCTTCCGGCGGAAGATAGCCGTCGGAAACAGGAAAATAGGCAGGACGCTGGAAATGTGGATTGTAATAGGGACTGCATGCTGTACTTCCGATAAGACGCACTCCCAGACTTTCTGCAAGAAGCAGAAACCGTATCGTTTCTGTAAGATCATAACCAAGCCCCGTACCGTCACCGCCGAAAGCATAAGGATAGGAACCAACTTTTATATCCCCTCTTTCCATGGGAATACCCACTTTATCCGCTCCTTTTTCAAAAGGAATGCAGTCAAAGAGCGACAATCTTACTCCAATGGGGAATCCGGGGACTTTTTTATGGATGGCTTCCACCACTTCCCGGAAAAATCTTGTACGGTTTTCAAAACTTCCCCCGTATCTGCCTTCTCTGGTATAAGCACTTAAAAACTCATGTCCCAGATAGCCGTGAGCCATTTTCACATCTACAAAATCAAAACCTGCTTCTTTTGCAAGAAAGGCAGCTTTGGCAAAATGGGCAATAATATCCGGGATCTCCTCATCTGAAACCACATTGCTTTTACTGTTATGGAATCTTTCATCCAGAAGAATGTGACTGTATGCTGTCACAGATTCCAGACGGGCATCATCATGTGGGTGACTGTATCTGCCGGAATGGGTGAGCTGCAAGCCGATCATAAGATCATCGGAAGTGCCGAACCTTTCCGCATGGACTTTTCTCATTTTTTCACACAGCCCTTTAATGGCAGGCATGGTTTTTTCTGTGATCATCAACTGTCTGGTATTGCTTTTCCCGCTTTCCATAACGGCACAGGCTTCACAGCCGAACAGAAGTTTGGCTCCGCTTTTTGCAAAATTGAGCCATCTTCTTTCCGTAAGAGGGGAGGGCGCACCGTCAGGGAGACAATCCCAGCCTTCCATGGGGAGGATGCACCATCTGTTGCCGATTTTCTTTCCGTAACACTCAATGGGGGTGGATAAGGGGGAATCTTTGCCGGTAAGGATCGTATCGTCGATTTCCAGAGGGATATTCTCTTCCTGCAAATGTTTACGGAACTCTTCCGCTGTTTTGAAAGTGGGGATCTTCGGATAATTTTTTACAGCCATATATTCAGCTCCTTTGTTCTTTTTTTATATGCATCAATATGATCTCACAATCTTCTTTTGCTTCATAAGAGTGTTCCAGAAGTGCGTCAAAACGGATACTGTCATCTTTCCCCAGAAGATGTTTTTCTGTGGGCAGAGTCAACAGAAGTTTTCCGGAAAGGACCCAGCAGATCTCATGATCATCCCCGTGGATGGAAGGCCGGGATACTTTCCCGCCTCTGGAGGCTTTTCCATAAAGACACTCCATATTTTTATAACGGATCTTCCGGAAAAGAAAATCTTCCGAGGTATGGGATTCAACGGCAACATGCCGGGTCATACCGGCTTCCGCCATATTTAAAAGTTCCGTACAGGTCATGCCGAATACATTGGCTATCTTATACAATGTATCCAGTTCCGCCTTGGAGAGATTGCGTTCCAGTTTGGAGATGACGGGAGCCGATACCCCGCTTTTTTCCGCAAGCAAACCGATACTCAAATCATGTTTTTTCCGCAATTCCCGGATAATGGAAAAATCAA
This sequence comes from Victivallales bacterium, assembly GCA_045612485.1. Taxonomy (GTDB): domain Bacteria; phylum Verrucomicrobiota; class Lentisphaeria; order Victivallales; family UBA1829; genus RGIG5327. Next base: position 24,643 of record JAZKZE010000011.1, read on the forward strand.
AGAGTGCCATTTTTATAGATCTTTCCTTCCCGGTAATCTTTCCAGATATTTTCAAACCATCCGTCTGTTTCCGGAAGGGGACGGCGGGGGACAAAAGAGGAGGATACTTTTCCATTTTCCCATACCGTTTCCAATACTTTTTCCCGGAAGGAAATATCTTCTTTCATAAAATTGCCTTTTTCATCGGTAACAGCTCCGGAACCCCGGGACCCTACCGCACTTTCCACCTGGAAAAGAATACTTTTCAAATAGACATAATGGGCAAGGACAAGATGGAAGGTAATAAGTGCCTGATGGGGAAAATCACTTTTATATCCCTGTTCCGATACCTCTTTAAACATCTGTTCCGCTTCTGTAACGGCACGGGAAAGAGATTCTTTGTTCCGCAGATGTCCGGCACATTCCGTCATGCGTTTCTGAAGGATCTTTCTATCCTCCCGCCAGCACCGCACTCCCTGTAAACGGTTCTGTATATCTTTCAACAGTTTTGCCGCTTCTTTTTCTGCTTCTGCCATATTGAGCGTATCCTCCTGACAGCAGTTTTTGATATACTCCGAAGCTCTGAATGCCCCCACCTGACCGGAATTGAGGGCACTTCCGCCGGGACGGCATACGCCGTGGGAGCCATTGACCTCTCCGATAGGGAAAAGATGAGGGATATTTTCCGACTGCCAGTAACGGTCTCCCGCCAGTCCTCCATTGTTGTGCTGGGCGCATAAGGCTATTTCCAGCATTTCCTGTGTTATATCAATATTGTGATCTTTATATAAGGCGATCGCCCCGGGGTTCATCTTTGAAAGACGGTGGATGGGATTGCCGAAACAGGCATCCGATTTGGATAAATATTCCCTTGCTTCTTCAGAAAGAGTGCTGTAATCCAATCCGTAAGAAGAGTTGGTGCGGAAATCCAGAAAGACTCGTCTCCCTTTTACAATTGTTTCTTCATATACTTTCATGTCGATCCAGGATGAGCCGTCCGGATATTTTTTTACATCAAAAGGCCACTGATACCCTTTCAGAAAGATAAGAGAATGGATCTTTCCCGGATCCTTTTCCCCCTCAAAAAGAAACTCTTTTTCATCACTTTTCCCATCGGGAGCAGTGGATACAAAACGGGGCAGTACCTGCATATATGTTCCGGAAACATTCCAGCGGAATTTTGTGGAGGCAAGTCCGAACTGGGATTCCGGCAGATTGCGCGCCTTTGCCCCGATCTTCAATGCTGCCCCGACAGCTCCTGTATGACAGGCTGGATATACGCTTGCCTGATATAATCCACCCGGACCGCCAACTGCAAAAATGGTATTTTCCGCATAGATACACTCAAAATCGCCTGTTTCCCTGTTATGGAAAATTGCCCCGGCACAACGGCCGTTTACTTTGATGAGTTCAGCCAATACCCGTTTTTCCCATATCTCCATACCGGTCTTTTTCAGTTCTTTGATCAAAGTAAGACACATCTCTTTTGAGGTATAGGGACCACAGCTTGTCGCCCTTCTTCTGGGATCGTGATCGGTTTTATAGCCGATATACTGTCCGAATTCATCACAGGGAAAGGGGACTCCCAGATTCACAAGAAATTGGAAACAGCGTACAGAAAGGGCTGCTTCCGTAAATGCCAGATCCCCATGCATACTTCCTGTATCAAAAAAAGAACGGGCAAGATCATAAATGCTGTCCGGTTCATGCCCGTAGATCCCTAATTTATAATAGGTCTGCTTGTCACTGCCTGTATTGATGGAGGTTCCCATCTGCAAGCCTTCCGTAACAAGAAGGGAATCTTTTACCCCTAATGTCTGAAGGCGTAAAGAAGCACACAAACCCGCCGCTCCTGAACCAGTGACAAGGGTATTTACTTTTCGTGTTATCATAATAAATACCTCACTCAAAGTCTTGCAATATGCATTCCGCCGCCAACATGGATGACCTGACCTGTGGAGTAGGCAAGATCTCCCCGCAGAAGCATGGCAACAGCTTTGCCTATATCTTCCGGCATCCCCCAGCGGGGCTGGAGAGTAAGACCTTCCGCAATAAGGCGGTCATATTTTTCTTTAACAGTTTTTGTCATATCGCTGGAGATGATCCCCGGACGGATCTCATACACATTTACTCCGGATTCCGCCATTTTTACAGCAAAAAGACTGGTCATCATTGCGATCCCCGCTTTGGACAGACAGTATTCGCCCCGGCTGATTGAACTTACCGTAGCGGAAATACTTCCAATGTTTACGATGGTTCCTTTGATGCCGTTTTCTGCAAAATATCTGCCGATCTTCTGGGTAAGGAAAAAAGGGCCTTTGAGATTGATGTTCATTACCCGGTCGAAACTTTCTTCCGTCATTTCCAGAAGATCATTTCTTACAAGAGGAGCTACTCCCGCATTGTTTACAAGAGCTTCAAGAGAGCCGAATCTTTCAAGAGTCCGGGCAAAAAGGTTTTCCCGGTCTTCTGCTGAAGAAATATCCGCTTTTACATACATGGCATTTATTCCGTATTTCCCTTCCAGTTCCCTGATGCGGGAATTTACCTCATTTTCCTCCGTTCTTCCACAGAATACGATGTCCCATTTTTCCGAGGAAAGTTTTTCCACGATCCCCGCTCCGATCCCTCTGTTACCGCCTGTGACCAATGCCGTTTTTGTCATTTTTTTTCTCCAAGATAAATTTTCTCTGAATTTATGAAATTTGTAAAAATATAGCATATAAGAAAGATTTTGCAAGAAGAAAATATGAATTTTATTCTTGTACTTTCCTTATGGGATTTCTGCTGCTTTGTTGCTGTGACCGCCATAAAAATAAAATAATCACCGGATTTGATAAAAAAATCTCTTGAATAATCATACTTTTATGTTATACTATGGTTAAAAACTCTTGAAAATAAAACACGAATGGAGAAAAAATGAGAAAATTATTTCTTGCATTGTTTTTGAGTGCCTGTGTATCCGGGGGAGCTTTTGCGGATGTATTCCTTATGAAGGACGGAAAAGATGTT
>JAZKZE010000012.1:0-9825 GCA_045612485.1 Victivallales bacterium
GGATGAATTTGCCGGTGTGGACAGTTCCCGTCCGGGCATCGTTCACAGGCTTGATAAAGATACTTCCGGCTGTCTGGTTGTGGCAAAGACTCCGGAAGCACTGTTCAAACTTGCCGGAGCCTTTCAGGATAAGAATGTGAAAAAGACCTATTATGCCATTGTGTGCGGTTTTCTGAAAGAGGAAAAAGGGGAGATCATCAACCTGATCGGACGGCATCCTGCGGACAGAAAAAAAATGGCTGTGGTACAGAAAAACGGACGGGAAGCCATTACAAGATATCTGGTCATTGCGGAAGGGACTGATTCCGAAGGGAGAAAAGCAAGTCTGGTAAAGGTGCGTATTCTTACAGGCCGCACTCACCAGATCCGGGTACACATGGCATTTCTGGGGCATCCGGTTGCCGGGGACAGTACCTACGGCGGCGCAAAAAAGATCCCGGAAAAAAGGCAGATGCTCCATGCAAAAAAACTTGTTCTTCCTCATCCGGCAAGCGGGGAAATTCTGGAAATATCCTCCCCGTTTCCGGAAGATTTCCGGAAATGTGCAGAGTACTTCAGTCTGAATCTGCCGTAATAAACGCTTTACCCTTGAATTTTTCACAGAAAAGCGGTATATTACAGTAAATATGATAAATCCAAATACCAAAAGGAAAGGAAATAAATATGAGTATTGATTGCGAAAAATTTGACAGTTTTGATGCGGAGATCCGCAGTAATGCACTGAAGGCATTTGCCGCAGAATATGCTGCAAAAGATGTGAAGATCATTCCTGACAACAATATGCACTGCCATACCTTCTATTCCTACAACGGTTACGGTTATTCTCCCGCCCACGTTGTAGCCATTGCAAAGGAAAAAGGTTTCTATGCCACAGGCAAAGTGGATTTTGACGTCCTGGACGGTCTGGAAGAATTTCTGGAAGCCGGCAAGATCCTCAATGTGCGTACCTGCGGCGGCGTGGAAAGCCGTGTTGTGATCGGCGAAATGCTTGATGAAGTCATCAACTCCCCCGGCGAACCCGGGATCGCTTATCATCTGGGCGTTGGTTTTACCAGCGAGAACCTCCCTGCCAAAGCCGCAGAATTCCTTGCAAAAATGAAACAGGCAGCCGCCGACCGTACCTACGGGATCGTGCAGAAAGTCAATCCTGCTCTTGCTCCTGCTTCCCTGGACTTTGAAAAAGATGTTCTCCCCCTTACTCCCGCAGGCAATGCCACAGAACGTCATGTATGTGCCGCCTATGCCGCCAAAGCGGAAGAACTTTTCCCCTGTGAAGAAAAAAGAGCCGCTTTCTGGGCTGAAAAGCTCTCTCTGGACCCTGCCAAAGCTGCTGCCCTTGTGAAAGATACCGTCAAACTTCAGGGCGAGATCCGTTCCAAAATGATGAAAAAAGGCGGTCCCGGCTATGTTACCCCCGATCCCAAATCCTTCCCCCGTATCGAAGATATGAATGAATTCACCATCTCCTGCGGTGCCATTCCTTCTATTGCATGGCTCAACGGGGAATCCGACGGGGAAAAAGATCCGGAAAGACTGCTGGATCTCCACGAATCCAAAGGTGCTGCCGCTTTCAACCTGATTCCCGACCGTAACTGGAACTTTGCCGATCCTGCTGTCAAGGAAGCGAAAGTAGCAAAAATGCATGCGATCCTTGATGCCTGTATCAAACGGGATTTCCCTGTATTTGCCGGAACGGAACTCAATGCCTACGGTCAGAAGATCGTGGATGATTTCTCTGAACCCGCCCTTGCAAAATATATGGATGCCTTCCGTGACGGTGCCGCCCTCCTTTCCGCCCATACCATTCTGGGTGCCAAAGGCGCAGGTTACCTCAGTGACTGGGCGAAAAAGCATTTTGCCACCCGTAAAGAGAAAAATGCTTTCTTTGTGAAGTTCGGTAAAGCGGTTCTTCCTGCTGCCGGCGCAAAACTGCACGGGGATTTCTCCAAAATGACTCCTGCAGAGATTTTTGAACTTGCCGGGATCTGAAAAACTTTTTTCTGAATAAGACCTTCCCCGCAGGAAACATTTTCTGCGGGGGGGCAGTATTTTCTATGAAAGAAGGTTTTTTCTTTTATCTTGTCAAACGTTTTTTTCTTGCACTTTTTACCTTTTTTGTGATATTGGGTGCAAGTTATTTCCTTATGCGTCTTGCTCCCGGGGATCCGGCAAAAAGTACCATGTTCGGAGAGGGAAAAGAGCAGTTGTCCGCAGATAAAGCGGAATTGGCTCAGAATAATTCTCTGCGGGAGAAACTGCATCTGGATAAGCCCATCCATGTGGGATTTTTCCTCTGGCTGAAAGGGGTATGCAGAGGGGATTTCGGGGAATCCGCTTCCGTGGATAAAGGAAGACCGGTTCTTGCCATTATCCTTGAACACCTACCCAATACCCTGAAACTGAATGTTTTAGCCATTCTTCTAACTTACGCTTTTGCCATTCCCATGGGGATCTTTTCGGCAACGAAGCCGGACAGTAAATGGGATACTTCTTTAAGTATATTCCTCTTTTTTCTTTTTTCCCTGCCGGTATTGTGGAGTGCATTGATGCTTCAGGCTCTTTTCTGCAAAGGGGGATTGTATCCTGTTTTTCCCCTGAAGGGACTTTCTCCTGCCATCGTTGCCGGAATGAGTACATGGGAAATTGCCGGAAAGACCCTTATGCACTATGTGCTGCCGGTGATCTGTTTAAGTTACGGTTCCTTTGCCGCACTCTCCAGATTTACCAGAAGCGGGATGCTGGAAGTCATACAGGAAGATTATATCCGTACTGCCCGCAGTAAAGGGGCGGGGGAGTTTACAGTAATATGTCATCACGCTTTCCGTAATGCACTTATTCTTATGATAACCCTTTTTGCCGGACTTCTTCCCTCTCTTGTTGGCGGCAGTATTCTTGTGGAATATATTTTCAATATTCCCGGAATGGGATCATTATCCATGCTGGCATTGAGCAGCAGGGATCTTCCTCTAATGATGGCACTTTTTGCCATAAGCGGTTTTCTCACCCTTACCGGGATCTTTATTGCCGATATACTTTACGTCCTTGCCGATCCCCGTATCGACTTTAAAGGACGGGTGTAAATCAGGAAAAAATATAATATTTTTCCGTTTTTCCCTAAATGCCGTTAAAAAATCCTTTTTTTCTGTTAAATATATCATATTTATTTTCTTTTTCACAGTAAAGAAGTTGTATTTTTATTTTCGTGTGCTACTTTGTCTGCTAAGAATTTGCCGGAAAGCAGAAAAACAGAAAATAAAAAGGAGTTTTTCCATGAAAGGATCGTTGAGTGTTCTTTTAGTGTGTGCCGCCTTTATTCTCTGCGGTGCGGAATTTGCTTTGACAAAAAATGGCAAAGCAGTATCAAGTATTGTGTTGAGGAAAAACGCAACCCCTGTGGAACAGCATGCTGCTGATGAACTTGCAAAATTTCTTGCCAAAATCAGTGCTGGTGAACGTCCTACGGTCGGGACAGCTCCTGTCAAGGGTAAATATCCCATTTATCTTGAATTGACAACGGATAAAAGGGTCAAAGAAGAAGGTTTGAAACTTTCTGCCGATGAAAAAGCATTGCGGATCGCAGGAAATACGCCTGTCGGGGTATTGTATGGGGTATATGAAGTATTGAAAAAATATGGCGGGATCCTTTGGATCGTTCCCGGAGAAAGGGGCGAATACTTCAAGGTCAAACCCACCATCACTGTGCCCAAAATGACTTATATTCACAATCCTGATTTTTCCTACCGGGATGTTTCCAAAGTCTGTATGTCCAATATTTCCCCCGTATGGGATACCTGGGATTGGGGTTTAAGGAACAATATGCGTTTCCATGCTTCTCCCCATGTGATCCGCAAACATTTTGATCAATTGAAAAAACGGGCCTTTATTGCCAAGATGGGGGGACATTGTTTTTCCCCGCTTCTTGTTTATAATCCCAAAAACAGAAATATGAAAGAGATCAAAAAATATGCGGAAGGGATGCTTAAAGAACATCCGGAATACTTCCCCCTGATCCGTGGTAAAAGAGTTCTTTCCTATCATGGCGGCGTTCAGTCCCAGCCCTGTACCTCCAATCCGGAAGTGATCAAACTTGTTGCCAGGAATGCCGCATATCAGATGAAAAGATCCATTGTGCAGCCCGTTATTCTCGGGTTCTGCAATAATGATATTCCCAGTTGGTGCGAATGTGAAAACTGTGTGGCACAGGATCCCCCGGAAGAACGGAAAAATGGAATCGTTTCCACAAGATATTGGCTTTTTGCCAATGCAGTTTTCAAAGAAATAAAAAGGTTGTTCCCCGAAGCCCGGTTCGGCGGCAATTCCTACCAGACTTTCTCCCGTGCCCCCAAAGGAGTACAGCCTTATCAGGGCGACGGGTTGGTTTATGTAAGTCTTGCCAATCACCGCCACTGCTGGAAACACCCGCTCAATGACAAAAACTGCCCCACAAACCGCTGGTATTATGAATACAATAAAGAGTGGAATGACATGGGGGTTCCGCTCAAAACTTATGAAGAGTTTCTTTATGCGGGCAGACAGTTTATCCCTGCGGAAAAGAATTTTGTCAATGAACTCAAATTTTTCAAGAAACATTTCCCCAATATTACCGGTATGGAAACGGAGATCTGCTGTCCGGACGGTACATACAACGGCAGATTCAAAAATTATTTCAATTACAATAACTGGGAGATGATGTGGCAGACGATCTACCTTGCCATGCGTTTCCACTGGGATATAAATGCCGATTATGATAAAGAATATGAAAGGATCAACTCTCTTTATTACGGCAGAGGCTGGGACGGGGGAATGCGGGAATTCCGTAAACTTCTCACAGAACTGTATATGAATGCCTCCGGCTGTCACGGTTATGGTCACAGTACACCCAGAGGAAAGTTCCTGGATGTGCCGGGCGCAAAGGAAAAACTCTATAAATACCTGGATTCTGCTGAAAAAGCCGCCGCAAAAGATCCGGATAAACGGGCGTTGGCCAATGTGAAAAAAGTCCGGGAATTTTTTGAAATGACCTGGATAAAAGAGTATAATAACTATATAACCTCCTTCCGTTCCGTTACTGCCTATCCTCTTATGGATAAAATCGTTATCGACGGGAAACTGGATGAAAAAGACTGGCGTAATGCAGATGTGACCACAAGATTCAAAACTACAAGAACCAATGCTCTTGCCAAATATCAGACTGCGGTGAAAGTTGCCTACGATGCAGATAATATCTATTTTGGGATCGAATGTTTGGAAGATCTCAAAGAAGATAAACTTTATGTTCTGGACAACAAACATGACGGCCCCGTATGGAACGATAACGGGGTGGAGATCTTTATCAATGACCCCATTCTGGGCAGTGCATATTATCAGTTTATCATCAACTGCAAAGGGGTGGTAACTGACGGTATCGCCAATCCCAGATTTGACAAAGCCTATGAATCCGGAGCGGAAGTAAAGACCCGTTTTGTGGATGGCAAATATATTATGGAAGTAAAGATCCCGGCAAAAAGCATTACAGGAAGTAAGATCACAGCCGGGACTGTTCTCCGGATGAATGTGATGCGTTGCAGAAGACCTGTCAACGGTGCCGGGGAAAAGGAAAGTTCCACCTGGGGCAGCGGTCAGCCTTACAGTGTGGAAACATATCACCCTGTATCTTTTGCCGCCCCCCGTCAGGTGAGTGCCGGAAACCGCACCATTGTGGATACAAGAGCATGGAAGAATGGTTCCTTTGATGAAGTAAATAAGAAGCCCCGTGTGCCTAAACACTGGAATCTGCATGGAAGTAAAATCACACCTGCCTCCTGGGCATATTCCAACAATAAAGGCTATGGCGGCGATCTGGAATATCTGCTTCACCCCGGCAGCAAAACAAACTATTTTGTCCGTTTGAGAAGCGGATTTATCATAAGCAACTATACTCTGAAAAAAGGGGAATATACTGTTGTTTACCGGGCAAGAGGGAAAGGTACTCTTCAATTCCGGGTGCTGGCAAACAATACAACTGTAACCATCCATAATGAAAAAATTGATACCGGTAACTGGAAAACTTTCCGGTTTACTTTCACACCCCCTGCCAACAAAAACAGTAAAAAGACCTATCAGGGACTTGTTCTCTGGCCACAGGGCAAGGATAAAACCTATATTGATGTGGATGATATTTTCCTGAGATAACAGACTGGAAAAGATATTTTCCTGTATAAGGTACAAGGCATGCAACTCTTCGGCGGAAGCGTTCATGCCTTTTTTATTACAGGAAATATTATTTTACTTCCGGCAATTCTTCCCAGGAGGTGGTATAGTGTTTTGTAAGCATATTTCTTTTCATCGTCCAGGGTTTTTCTATCCCTTCTGAAAGATGAAAAAGAGTTTTTCTACCATATTTTTTATTGATAAGATCCAGTGCCGCAGACAAGTTGGAATCCCGTTCCTCTTTTGCGTGATCGGCAAAAAGATCCCCTTGAAAGTTTACCGTACTTTCCAGTCCGAAATAGATGATCCCTGCTTTCTTATAACGGCGTCCGGCAATGAAAATACCTTTCAGGTGCGGCGTAAGAAAGGAGAGAATATTACTTGTATGGTTGGTGGGAGCGGGAAAAATCACTGTTGTTGCGGTACAGCCTCCGGGAAGAGGGGAGGGGGAATATTCCGGATAATATTGATAATATATATTCATTCCGCTTGCACTCTGCTGTTCCTTCCGCAGTTTTTCCGCTCCGGATGCTGCATAGGAACAGACTGCCTGGGTAAGCTCTTCAAGAGATGTCACCGCCTGACCGAATGAACGGGAACAGGTGACGGATTTGGAAAGAGCATTGGCGTCTTCCTGCTCAAAAAGATTTTCCCCTCTTAATTCCCTTGAAGTTTTTGCCAGAGTGATATTAAAGTTTTTCCGCAGGAAACTCTCGTCGGCACAGGCTAATTTCCACGCCGTTCTTATGCCCCATCTTTCCAGTTTGGGGGCAAGTCTTCTTCCTACTCCCCATACTTCCGAAACCGGAAGAGTTGTCAGAATGTTTTCCGGATCTTCCGGCATGACAAATACCCCTTCAGCGGATTTTTTTCCGATATGATTGGCGATCTTTGCCAGAGTCTTACTGGGGGCAAAGCCCACGCCGCAGGGGATCCCGATCCATTGCAGAATGGTACTTCTTACCAGTTTTCCCAATTCTGTATAGTATTGATGCCCTGTCCGGTTATGGGGCAGGGGGACAGGATCTTTTATGTGGATAAAGGCTTCATCAATGGAATACTGTTCCACATCCGGGGAAAATTCATACAGAACGGAAATGATCCTTCTGGAAAGATCCCCGTAAAGCTCATAGTTGCTGGAACGGAATATGAGTCCATACTTTTTTTCCAGACCTTTCAACTGGAAATAAGGGGTTCCCATGGCAATATTCAATGCTTTAAATTCATTGGAACGGCTGATACAGCATCCGTCATTATTGGATAGAACTGCCACAGGCTTTCCTTCCAGAGAGGGATCGAAAACCCTTTCACAGGAAACAAAAAAATTATTGCCGTCCACAAGTCCGATCATGGTTGTTCCGTCTATCTTTATTGCTTTATGATTCAGGAAAGATCCATGCCGGAAAGATCTTTTTTCTGCATTCTGCCGCCGGAAAGATCTATAACACAGTCACAGTTTTTTATGGTGCTTAATCTGTGGGCGATAATCAGCATGGTAAGTTTTCCCTGAAGGAAACCGATGGATTCCATAAAGGCTTTTTCTGTTTCATTATCCAGGGCACTGGTGGCTTCATCCAGTACAAGGAACTGCGGATCATGGTAGAGGGCGCGGGCGATCCCCAATCTCTGACGCTGACCGCCGGAAAGACGCAGTCCATTTTCCCCGATAAGGGTTTGGACTCCTTGATCCAGTGCGGAAACAAAATCCCATGCCTGTGCCATTTTCAGACATTTTTCCAGCTTTTTGTGATCCACATCCTCCGGTTTGATGCCGAATGCCACGTTGGCAGCAATGGTGTCATCAAAGAGATGTATGTGCTGCGGGACATAGCCGGCAAGATACCGCCATGCTTTAAGGTTATCTTTTACAGGAACATCATCCACATATATTTCCCCGGAAGATGGCTGAAGCAAGCCGGTAATAATATCCGCAAGAGTGGTTTTCCCGCAGCCTGTTTTACCGATAAAGGCACAGGAAGAATTTTTCGGAATGGTAAAGGAAATATCTTTCAGGATCGTTTTGCCGGGAAGATAGCCGAAGGAGATATTTTTTACTTCAATGGAATTATGGAAAGAAAACGGGGTATTTTTTTCTTCTGTATTTTCTGCCGGTATATTAAATAGATCAAACAATATCCCGTCAAATGACTGGGCAAGGATCTTTACATTTGTATAATTGTACTGGATCCGGGAGAAGGAGGGCATCAGACGGATGAGGGCAATACAGATAAGAGAAAGTTTCAGAAGAATGCTTGTGTTGGAAACATTGAAAAAGATAAAGGCGATCAGTAAAAGCATCGCTCCGGCTACCATGGTGAATTCAATAACAAAACGGGGAGCCTGATTGAAAACAGCGATCTTTTCTGAAAATTTTTTCTGTCTGGCTACTGCATTGGAATGTAGTGCGGCAAAGTTATTCTCACAGCCGTAAAGTTTTACTTCTTTCATACTTGTGAAGGTTTCCATAATGATTTTATTTGCCTGGATCGTGGCAGAATATTCCTGCTTCCCCAGTTCATTTCCATACCGTTTAACAACAAAAACGATAAAAAACAAACCCGCGGCGGCAACAAAAAGAACAGCCAGGGTTGCTCCCGGTGTGAAAATAAAAAGAGAGATAAAAATAAAAGTTATACAGATAAATTCTGTAATGAGAAGCATGATGGAGGTAAAAAAAGCAGGAAAAGAACTTTTCATCTGATTCAGATTGGAAAAGATCTCTGCCGAATTTTTATTGAGATGGTAGAGATAAGGAGCTTTTACATAGGCAGCAAAAAGTCTTTCCTCCATTTTTTTGCTGATACGGTTGGAAAATCCTGCCTGTAATTTTGTGAGAAAAAGGAAAAATACTGTTTTAATGAAAAATAATCCGCTTACCAGAAGACACATTACAAGCATGAACTGTTTATTGGAGGATGGGGCGACTATTCTGTAAATCAGGTTCAATAGTTTATTATCCTGCAACAGAACCGGATTGGTCAATGCCGCAATGATGGGCAGAACAAGCCCTATGCCCATAAGTTCCAGATAGGCTCCTGTACTCATCAGGACAAGAAGAAAGAAAAAGAAAAATTTTTCTTTCTTTTCCAGTAAAGACCATATTTGTTTCAGAAAAGTTACCATAAGATCCGTTCAGAAATGTATTTATTTTATATTTTTTGATAAGGCATCCTTATATTATACTTCTTTCAGGAGGATTTGTCAAGGGGGATTTTCACCGGTTCCGGAAAAAGGAAAAATATAATGAAATCAGTTGCCGGAATAAAAAAGCGGGTCACACAGAATATGTGACCCGCCGGAATAAATAAAATATTCTTTATTCTTCTTCAGGCAATCCTGCAATGGTACTGTAAACACATTTGCCATCTACGATCGTGGCAGCGGCACAGCCTTTTGCCTTGTATCCGCCGAAGGGGGTATTGCGTCCTTTGGAACGGAAGGTTTCAGGATCCACTGTAAATTCCTTTTCTGTATCAAGGATCGTTATATCCGCCGCTCTGCCGATTTCCAGAGTACCGATGGGCAGGCCCAGAACTTCCGCAGGACCGGTAGTGAATTTGGCGATCAGCTGGGGGAGCGTAAGATATTTTTTGTGGTAGAGTTCCGTAAGAGAAACCGGAACCGCCGTTTCCAATC
>JAZKZE010000013.1:0-16729 GCA_045612485.1 Victivallales bacterium
TTTCTGCCGTTGACCGTTTTGATTATGACTTTTCCCACATTAGCGTGCATAGTTGCAATAATGGCATCATCCACAAAGATAAAGAGCAGAAAAATAAGAAACAATCCAACGGGAATGATTATAATCCATTCTATAACACCAAGATTTTTCATCAATATTTTCATAGGATGATCTTCCTCCCTGCTGTGTTGAAAGGTAATATAACATTCATCAGGAAAAATGCAAACGGGAATCAATAAGGAGAAAAAATTACAGGCAAAACAACTGCTCCTACTGGCGGGAAACAAGCCTGAGTAAAATTGTGATCACCCAGGCAAAGGAAAGAATACTTGCCAAACATGAAATACAGAAAAAACGCCATAATTTTTTCTTTTCGCAAACTTGAAAAAGAAGATACACAAAATAAAATGCAGGCAGAGATAAATAACATCCAATGAAAAGAAAAGCAAAATGATCCTGCCTCATGCACGCCGGAAAATTTTCCGTAAAGAGCAATAGTACCAAAATAAAAAACAGGAGAAGGAACATGGGAATTTGTATATGAAGACAGATCAAGGCTCCTGCCAGATACTTTTTTGCCTCTTTTTCCAACAGATACCCGGAAACACATCCTGCCAGATAGCAAATCAATGAGAATAAGTAAAGTAATGAAACCATATGCCTCTATTCTTCCTCCTTGATACGGCTTCCATCCACAAACAGAATTTACAATAATATACAGGCAAAAGGAGTGTTTTTCAAATACAATTTTAACTTCCGGCGATTCTGTTTTCAACAGGAGTGTTATCATTTTCAGCATTCCCCCAAAGCCAATAAGGAATGACATCAAATACAATATGTTCCACCCTCTTTCCCGAAAGGCAGTTTTTTTATGGATTATTTACACGATCCCACTCTTTCCATTTTTCATCTGTCATTTCCCATTGAGAGTAGATAGCGAAACCATTGAAATTTTTCAGAGGGAGATCAGGATCTTTCAGGGCACCCCCCCCTATAAGACAGAGGAAATATTTTCCACTTCCGGAATTTTGAAGATTTTATTGGCATATTCCAGACATTTTTTCACTTCCCGGCGACCAGAAAAAGTAGAGAAGCAAAGCAGTAAGAACTATTGCAGCAACCGAAGCACAAATCCAGCACAGGGAAAAGAAAAGTTTTTTCAATAAACTGTGTTGAATTTTCATATTTCTTCTATCTGTCAATGTAAAGAGCCAAAACAGATAAAAAGAGTTATTCCAAAAGAAAAAGAAAGGATACTTGATAAGGAACATACACAAAAAACTTTCCAAATCGTCTTTTTTCCGGCAGAATGGAAAAGATGAACCACAAAATAAAGGGCGGGCAGGGAAAGAAAAATTGTTAAAAATATCAGGGAAAGAACCCCGCCACCAAAAAGTTTCCGCCAGGTTTCCGATATAAACATCAATATACAAGAGAGGATAAACACAGGAAGCGGCAAATGAAGACAGAACAAGGCTTTGAATATATACTTTTTATATTCCTGCTCCACAAAAAAGACAAGACCCCATCCAAGCAGCAGGAGTATGGACGAAAGGATAAGCAATCCCGCCCCTGACAGCCCGCAAAACACAACATGATAATCTCCTGTCATATTGAAAACTCCTTACAAAGCTCTTTCTTCATTCTGTACCAATTACAGAAATGATCGATTCTGCTGATATATTTTTACTATTTAACTATCCTTGCCGGTTCGATTTTTTTCAAATAGTCAAGCAATGCCTTTTCCGCTTCCGGATCCCTTATGGCGTAATCAAGTATGAATACGGATAGTCCCATGTGGGAAGCTGTAAGAAAGAGCTTTTTTTTCTCCGGAATATAACTCAAAAACCAGCTGCTGCCCCATAAATTTTCAACGGAAATATCGTAATAGTAAAGTTGTTCTCCTTTTGTTTTCAGTTGTCTTGCAGTTGGTCTCACCGGAACTTTTAATGAGAACTTTCTGCCGTTGACCGTTTTGATTATGACTTTTCCCACATTAGCGTGCATAGTTGCAATAATGGCATCATCCACAAAGATAAAGAGCAGAAAAATAAGAAACAATCCAACGGGAATGATTATGATCCATTCTATAACACCAAGATTTTTTATCAATATTTTCATAGGATGATCCGCCTCCCTGCTGTGTTGAAAGGTAATATAACATTCATCAGGAAAAATGCAAACGGGGAAATGGCTATCTTACTGACGTGCGACAAAACTTAAAAAATTTGTTACTCCCCATGCAAATGTAAGTATGCTTGTTAAACTTGTTATACAAAAAAATTTGAATGTATTATTCCTGTGGGGTGGATAGAAAAGAAGTATGATAAAATAAAGAGCCGGCAGGGACAAATAACAAAAAAGGAGAACAAATTCTATTGTATTCTGCCCGGGGTAAGATATAGAGGGAAATATAAAACTGAAAAGTAGTGCAATCATAAAAAAAACAATAAGCATGATCCACTGGGAATGAAGCAGAATCAAAGCTGCCGGCAGGTACGCCCAATCTTTCCTTTCCATAAAAATAACAGAAAGCAAGGCGGCAGCCCAAAGTATATAGGATGTGAGAATCAATAAAAAAGAGAGATCCCGGGGATCCATAACAAAACTCCCTGCTTTGTTCCAAGTTCACAGTAATATACAGGCAAAAGTGATTAATGCAAGGAAAATTTCAGTTTCCGATGATTCTATTTCCCAGTGGAGTAGTATCATCAATAGAATTCCCCCAAAGCCAATAAGGAATAACATCATATACCATATGCTGTAACGCCTTATTGGGAGGAAAATGATTAAATGTCCCGATATTATCAACAGAGGTTACTAATTTTGCATTGTCCCTATCACTTTCATAAATGGCCTCTTGTCCAGTTTTTGTGTTGTAATATTTTACATTAAGTAACTTTCCATTATTTCTGTGATACCAGTTCTCATTTTCACTGGCTTTTTTCCAGCCTTCTTTCTGAGCTTCCTCACTTCTTGCTTCTTTGGGATTTTTTGGTAAATATCTTGTTTGCTGCATTACCATACTAAGTCTTTTGTAATGCATATCCTTCATGATTTCATAAATATCCATAACATTTTTGATACTTTCTTTTGAATTATAAATTTCTTCTTTAACTACTTTAAATGGTATAATTTTTGCAATATAATCTAAATAAAAGTCAAAAATGTGTAATTCTCCTTTCAACTCATTTATTCGAAGATTAATTTTTGCGGAAAACTTGTTAATTATCGGTCGTAGTTCATGCCTGAATTCGATATATTCAGTAAATGAAGTGGCTCTTTTCATTTTTTTGATTAAATTAAATGTTTGGCTCGTATAAAATTCAACATCTTTTTGTATTTTCGATTTGATTTTTACATATTTCGCAGCCAATTGCTCTATTTCTTTCTGAAATTCTTTTTCATTTTCCGGAGCATACACATCCTCATAACGGCACTTGCAATTCGGATGCTGCGGCAATTTGGGCATAAGGTGTGCTTCTTCCGGAATTTTGAAGATTCTATTAGCGTATTCCAGACATTTTTTGCAGGCGCCTTCTTTGGAAGCATCGGCATCTGTAATATATTTTTTCCCGATGATTTTTCTTCCGTTACGGTCAGCATAAGTTTCAAAATTCTGCGGCAAAAAGGGATGAAAACGGCAGGTATTCCCATTGGAAGGATTTTTCAAAACGGGACAAATGGAAGGAAAAATCATCTGTTTAGCTGCGATTCGGGAAATATCTTCTTTTTGAAGAAATATATTTTTCTCCAGAATATTACAAAATTTTATCCCCTGCCTTTCACATTCTTTATTTCCGCAACTTTCTCCCGGAAAATATTTTTCCAGTAACAGTAAGTCATTATTTCTTTTGAGTTCTTCCATCCATTTTTCATTCATAGCGTCCTCCCGGATTCATAAAAATTTTATTTACGGCACTCTGAAAAAGGAAGAAGCGTCAAATAATTCTTCTGAAAGAAGTATTATACATTGATTTGCACAAAAAAACTCAAAAAAAACAGGGTGAGGAAAAACCCACCCTGCTGAAAAGCTGCTTTATGGTAATATTATTTGAATACCATTACTGCGGCATCCCCGGCTTCCAGAGCAACACGAAATGTCATATACCCTTTTTCGCCATTTACAGCAGTACAGGGTTTATCACATTTGACAAGTTTATTTCTTCCCGGAGCTTTTTTCACATTTACCGTAAGGATCTTTGCATTGTCATCATCTTCATTTCCAATGAAAACAAGTGTTTCCCCGCTTTTTGCTTTACAGGCGATCAATCTGCCCTTATCAGCAGTTACTTCCGGAGTGGACAGTAATTTGATGACTTCGGCAACCGCATCGGAAACAAGATCACTGATCCCGTCTTTACCATATCCCAGACGCAAATGCAGTCTGTCCTCTTTCACAAGGTGGGGAGCCACATTGAAGAATGCGGCAGATGCCTTGCCGTTTTTCTTGATGGTAAGAACAGGTATTTCCGCATCCAGAAGCACTTTTGCCCCGTCAGCAACGTAGGAACCCACACATCTTTCATCGTCGCAGATCTCGATTCCGCCATTGCAGAAATCTTTTGCGGCGGTTACTTTCGTAATGGTCTTTTTCTTTCCGGTATTCTTTACGCCGAAAAGATCTTCCAATCCTGTAACATCTTCACAGGCAAGAAGTCCCACACCTTTCTCATGCAGTTTGCGGATGTGTTTCAATGTTTCCTTTTTCATGCCTTTCAAGGGGGGCAGAACCAGCACATTGGTATCCGCAGGCGTAAGAAGCATAAGATTTTCTTCCATCACCTGGAACCCGTTGCAAAGCTGATGCTGACGGGTCTGTTCATAAATGTACGGCACATCTTCGGAAGCGGTATTGCGTACATCAATGATATTGCCGTAGGAATACAACATTCTTTCATGGGCTCTGCGGGAACCGTTGCTTGTGACGAATGCGGGAGAGCAAAGGGGGCGTTCCGGAATATAATCGGCAACAGCACGCCATGCAGTAAGGAGAGTTTTGAACCATGCTCTTGAAAAACCGCAAGCCTGGAATCCCTTGTTTTCCCAGAAATGGAAACCGTCTTTCCGGAAATGACCTGTGGCAAAGGAAAATTCATAGGTCTGCCGGATCATACGGTTGGGATATTCAATGGGGCGTACCCCCATAGGCGGATGAGCATAGAAAACGGCTCCGTCGGGACAGCCCTGACCGCCGCCGGCAGTATAAATTTCCGGATAAACTCTTGCTCCGGGATGGTTCATAAGGTGACTTGCCATATAGTAGGAACCTCTTTCCAGTCCGTAACGGCAGGCATAGGGGTAATCTTCATACTGCCAGAACCCCATTTCCTTTTCAGTCAGGCAATCGCATCCCACATACCGGGAAAATTCCGCACCTTTCAGATGGGCGGCATAGATGGCGGCAGGTCCATACATGGAAAATTTGAGTTTGGGATTTACTTTCTTCATCTCCTTCAGAAATTCCCGGTGTTCCTCCAGAACATCCTTATTGAACATATCCAGATATTCTTCCCAGTATTTTTCCGTAAGGATCCGGTAATTGTGTTCGGAAAGGAAATCTTTGAAGGCAAAATAATCCCAGATCCCGTTGGTCTTTTCAGCTTTTTTCCATGCTTTTATGCTCTTTTCCATGCTTTTGAGATCAAAATCGCTGTCTTTGGTCTCTTTGACAAATTTATAGAGTTTTTCCAGTCTCTTTCCACCGTAAGTATGCCGCCACAATGCACAATACTGATTGAGGTATTCGCATACATTCACATAATCGCTTTTGGCAATAAGGTCGAGATTATGTTCCGGCAGGGGATCATCGGCACAGCGGGTACCCAGCCAGAGGAAATTTTCCCGTCCCAATGCCTTGACAGTAGGCATCACATCAAAATCTCTTGCCGCTTTGGGCAGGAAGTTGGCGCAACTGTGATAGTGGGGAAGATCGGTACTTTTCCCCATCCATACATCAAAGCCGTCTGTAAGAAGTCCCCTTGTTTCTGTTCTTCCATTGTAAATATAGGGAAGTCCCGAAGCAAGCGGCGGACAGAGAGCGTCCTTTGCGGTACTCAATACTTCAAAAGCACAATATTCCTCCCATGCGGGGAAAACAGCATCCATACTCTTTACCCGCAAATGATATACCCCGCAGGAAAGGGAGGAAATTTTTTCCACTTCCAGAAGGATGGAGGGGAAGGAGGATACGCCGAAAGTACGTTCAGCAGTGCTTACTTTGCATTTAAGTTTCTTTACAGGACGGAAAAAGGCATCTTCCAGATATACTTCAAAGGAAGAAGGCAGAAATTCTTTCCCTGTAAGACGGATTTTGAAAAGGGCATCTTCTTTTTCCAGGAAGAAGTGATTGTTTTTCTGGAACTCCACAGCCTTGTCATACCGGGGATCGCTTTTGGGCAGAAGGGCGATAGTTTTCTTCTTTTCCTGGGAAAGAAATTCACATTTGATTTTTTCTTCCGTGAACCCCTGTCCGGAATAAAGGATATTGCCTTTGAGATCAAAAATCGTTTCAGAGGGACTCTGCACCATATCCCGCAAGGTGGAAGGCACATAGGTATCTGCTCCGATGGCAAGATCGAATTTGCCTTCCGGCTTCATGAAACGCACATTGCGGATAAAGGGCCAGGGCACTTTTTCACAAAGTCTTTCATAGAAGTGGGGTTTCACAAGGCTCTGGACGCAAAGGAAGATCTTGCGGTCAAAAATCACATATTTTTCGATTTTTTCTCTGGTCAATACTTTGAGATAGGGGTGCAGAAGTACATCAGACCGCATCCCGTGGTAAGTACCTTCCCCGGCTTCCGTTTCCTGACTGCTGCCGTGGAATTTGAGAGAAGCATCCAGACATGTTCCGTAATCAGTAAGAACTACATCACAGTAGATGGGATAGAATGTAATATCTGCCGGCATGGAAACAGTGAAAGAAGCAATTCTTTTGCCCTCGGCTGTAGAGGGGGCATAGATCTCCATTTTCGTAAGTTTCAATATATCATAGAAATGTTCCCGGCTGACCGCAATGGCTCCGGAAGATTTTTTGATCTTGAAAGAAGTCTTTACCCCCAGAGTATCAATAGAAAGAGTATTTCCCTTTACTTCCATTTCCAGATCGAAAGGATGATTGAAAATATCCTCCTCCATGGAGAACTCTTTTTTCTCCGTTGCGGTAAAGATATTGGCGCGCATGGTACCGATCTCAAAAGAGGTTTTTTCCGCATTCTGACCACGGAAGATCCGCAGAGTCTGACCTCTTCCTGTTACAGTATCATAACCGAAAGAAATGAGAAGACAGAATAATCTTCCCGCCTTGATACTGAAAGAAAAAGAACTTTTCAGCTGGAAATCGGTCACATCGGGAATAATGGGAAGATACTTATTTCCGGCAGAAAGAAATTCAATACACTTTTCCCCTCTGCGGATTGCCGGAACTTCTTTCAGATCCGAGTTGCGTTCCACATACCATCCCCCGGGCAGACCATTAAGGGAAGAATCAAATGTTTCCTGAAAAATCAGAGTATTTTTTGTTTTCTTTTCCATTTTATCTACTCCATAATATTATTTGAGAACCAATGCAGCTGCTTCCCCGGCAGGCAGATTTATACGGATCTTCATATATCCTTTTTCTGCGGGGATCAGAGCAAAAGGCTTATCACAGCTTTCCACAGAAGTTCTGGTGGAAGACTTTTTCACCGTCACAACAATAGTTGTTTTGTTATCATCATCCTCATTGCTTACAAGAACGATATCTTTCCCCTGTTTTGTCCGGCATGCCTGCAATCTTCCCTTATCGGAGAATACCTCCACATCCCCCAGAAGACGGAAGAGTTCGCCAACAGCCTTTGTCATAAAAGAACTGATATTGTCTTTTCCATATCCCAGACGCAAAGGAAGGCGGTCGCCTTTGACCATGTGGGGCGGCACATTGAAGAAGGCGGCGGATGCTTTGCCGTTCTTTTTGATGGTGAGGACAGGGATCTCCGCTTCCAGAAGCACTTTTGCTCCGTCCACAGCATAAGAACCTGTGCAAAGATCATCATCACATATTTCAGAAGCCCCTTCAAGGAAACCATTTCTGCCGGTGATCTTTGTAATATTTTTCTTTTTGCAAGTATCTTTCACACCGAAAAGATCTTCCAAACCTTCCACATCTTCACAGGCAATAAGGTTTACCCCCTCTTTATGCAGTTTGCGGATATGTTTCAAAGTCTTTTCACTCATACCCTTTACAGGGGGCAGAACAAGGAGGGAAGTATCTTCTTTTGTAAGATGCAGCAATTCTTCTTCCATGATCTGGAATCCGTTGCAGAGAGAGTTCTGCCTTGATGCAAGGTAGAGGAAAGGCACATCTTCGGCGGCAGTATTGCGGACATCAACGATAAGATCAAGAACGCCATTGGTAATGATCTGATTATTATGCGCCCTGCGGGAACTTTCGCTGGTAACAAAGGCAGGAGATCTCCAGGGACGCGCCGGAGCGTGAGTTGTCACAACTCCCCAGGTAGTGAGAAGAGCTTTATACCATTCCCGGTTGAAGGCACACGCCTGGAACCCCCGGTTTTCCCAGTAATGGAACATGCCGTCTTTCCCCATATAGGCAGAAGCATATACAAATTCATAACTCTGCCGGCTGATACGGTTGGGGTACTCTCTGGGACGGATCCCGTGGGGGGGATGGGCAAAAAATACGGCACCATCCGGACAGCCGAACCCGCCTGCCCCGGCATAGACTTCCGGATAGATCCTTGCTTCCGGATGGGTCATAAGGTGGCTTGTAAGGTAGTAGGATCCCCGTTCCAGACCGTAACGACAGGCAAAGGGATAATCTTCATACTGCCAGAAGCCCATATTTTCCGGTTCGATCTTATCCACACACAACACGCGGGAGAAATCATGTCCCTTCAGATGTCCCACATAAATATGGGCAGGTCCATACATGGAATAGCGGAGGGAAGGACTGTATTTCCGCAATTCTTTCAACATTTCCTTATGCTGTTCTGCCATATCGTCATTCAGCACATCCAGCCATTTTTCCCAGTATTTTTTTGCCATGACGCAATAGTTATGATAACTTACCGTATCTGTAAAAGAGTTGCTGGTAACGACATCTTTACGGAAAGATTTTTCCTTTTTGATCTTTTTGACGGCGCTTTCCAGTTCTTTCAGATCAAATTCCGGATCATTGAGGCTTTTTGCAAGTTCATAGAAAAGAATAAGCCTGTTTCCTCCGTAAGCCATACGCCACAATGCAGATACCTGATTGAAATAAGCACAGATATTGAGATAATCGGATTTTGCAATAAGATCCAGATTATCTTGCCAGTCGGGCTTATCGGCACAACGGGCTGCCAGCCACAGGAAAAATTCTCTCTGATAAGCGTGAACAGTGGGGATCACATCAAAATCCCTTGCCGCTTTGGGCAGGAAGTTTGCACAGGCGTGATAGTGGGGAAGATCGCTGCTTTCCCCTTTCCAGACTTCCACACCGTCTGTAAGCAATCCCCTTGTTTCCGTACGGCTGTTATAAAGATAGGGCAAGCCGGAAGCAAGCGGCGGACAGAGGGCATTTTTCTTTGTACTCATAACTTCAAAAGCGCAATATTCCTCCCATGCGTCAAGAGAGGGATCGGTACTTTTCACCATCAAATGATAGACACCGCAGGAAAGGGAAGAGATCTTTTCAAAAGAAATATCTGCAACATTCAGCACCGTCTCCCCCAGATAAGCTGTGGAAAATACGGTTTTACATTTCAATTTCTTCATGGGCCGGAAGAAGGCATCTTCCAATGTCACCTCATAAGAACAGGGGAGAAAGGCTTTTCCGGTAAGGCGGATGGAGAAAGAAGCATCCTCCTTTTCAAAGAAATAGTGATTCTTTTCCAGAAAACGGATGGCGTCATCATACCGGGGATCCGTTTTGGGGATCTTTGCCATCATCTTTTTCTTTTTCTGGGAGAAAAATTCACATTTGAATGTATCGTCATCAGTGATCCCCTGTCCGGAATAGAGAACATTACCCTTGATATCAAACACGGTTTCCGAAGGACTTTGTGCCATATTCCGCAAAGTGGAATGAATGTAAGTATCCGCTCCCACAGCAAGATCATAGGAAGTTTCCGGCTTCATGAACCGCACATTGCGGATAAAGGGCCAGGGGGGCTTCTTGTAAAGCCGTTCATAAAAATAGGGTTTCACAAGGCTCTGGACGCAGAGGATCAGTTCCCGGTCAAAGATCACAAACTTTTCCGTTTTTTCCTTTGTAATAACTTTCAAATAGGGATTGATCAATTTATCCGACCGGATGGCATGGTAATTGCCCTCCCCTGCCTCAGTTTCCTGGGTACTGCCGTGCAGTTTGAGAGAAGCATCCATACAGGAACCGTAATCGGTAAGCACTACATCACAGTAGATGGGATAAAATGTATGCTGCTGGGGGAGAGAAACCGTAAAGGAGGCGATCTTTTTTCCCTTTTGAGCGTTAGTACCGTAGATCTCCATTCTGGTAAGTTTGAGGATATCGTAAAAATGGTCGCGGGACAATGCGATCATTCCGGAATTTTTCTTTACTTTGAAAGAGGTTTTCACACCAAGAAGTTCTATTGTAAGAAGTGTTCCCTTCCGTTCCAGAGTCACATCAAAAGGAGCAGAAAAGACCTCATCTTTCACCGGAAATTCTTTACTTTCCCCTGCGGTAAATTTATTTGCCCGCATGGAGCCGACTTCAAGGATCAATGCTTCCTTATCATGGGGGCGTATGATGTGTAAAGTTTCCCCTCTGCCGGTAGCAGGATCGTACCCGAAGGAAATGAGGATCCCCAAAGATCCGGCAGCTTTCAAACTGAAAGAAAAAGTACATTCCACTTTGAAATCTGTGAGAGCAGGAATAATGGGAAGATATTTATTTCCGGCAGAAAGAAATTCAATACATTTTTCTCCGCATCGGATGGCGGGAACCTCTTTCAAATCAGAGTTGCTTTCCACATACCAGGCACCGGGAAGACCATTAAGGAAGGAATCGAAAGATTCCTGAAAGATCATGTTCATTTTTCATTCCTTTTTTTTTCTTCAGAAAATAAGAATAATTCAAATATAGTATAACATTTGATTCTTTCAAACAGAAGGAAGAAAAAAAATGAAAAAAAATACGCTCAAAAATAAGCGGTTAAAGAGAAAATACCGTATTTCTGATTTTTTTCTGCAATATATGGTATTTTTCCTGCATGTAATAATACTCTTTTGTCTTCTCTTTTTTTACTTTGAAATACTCTCCGAAAAAGAGTTGTGCTTCTGCAAAAGCATTACTTGCAAAACATATTTCTGCACCGCCCCGCATAAGGACCGGCAGGAATTCAGAAGGATTCATAAGATCCAGAGTTCCATTGCGGATCAGCAAAGCAAGAGTCCGGTAATGCTCCAGAGCTTCACTTTTTTTTCCTTCCAGCAGTGCGGCATGGGCGGTAAAAAAGAGAGCCGTATGCTGTAAATAGATAGCTTCAGGAAAATATTTTTCAAAGTCATAAAGCATATAGAAAGCAAACTGCCGCATCAAAGAAGCGTTATTACTTTTGATTGCAGACATCACACCATTTTCTATAGCAGTATGATTACATGGTCTTCCATGAACGATGGCATAGTTAAAAAGAGTATCACAATTTTTCCATACGGGGATATAGGAAAGAGTTCGGAAAGAATACAGAAGTACAAGTACAATAAAAAGCAGAAGAAACTTTTTCCCGTATTCCTTTTTTTCTTTGAGATACCGGCTTGCCGCAGCACAGACAAAGACAGAAATACAGCCGGAAACCAGATAATTATACCGGTCACAATGATCCATTGCCGTATAACTCAACAACCCCAGAACCGGTACAAGCGTTCCCCCGGTGACAAGCAGAAAAGTCCAGTATATTTTAGGAGAAAGTTTGCTTTTATACAGCAGAAAAAGAAGAAGCAGTACACCAATACACCCGGGGATGAGAAAATTTCTTCTCCATGCCCATTCTTTCAGATTGGGATACATGGGATTGAGTTCAAAGGGAATAAGGGAAGTAAAAGGATACCAGAAAAGATTGTGGAATACAACGAAATAATTTTTTTCCAATCCCCCGGGAAACCCTTTACTTGTCACATGATATGAGTAAAAAATCATCCCTGCAAAAAGAAGCAGGGGAAGAAGCAATACTTTGCAATAAGCAGAAAAAGATCGCTTTTTTCCATATAAACAGAATGCCGCAAGGATCATTATCCCCGGCAGCGGTGCCGCCGCAGGCTTGGAAGCCAAAGCAAGAAGTCCCGCAGTTGCTGCCGCAAAAGGAATCTTTTCCCGGCGCAGCGAACGCAGGAAAAACCAGATACTTGCAAAGAAAAACGCTCCGCAAAGCACATCCTTTCGTTCTGTGATCCATACAACAGATTCCACCTTCTGCGGGTGTATTGCCCACAACAATGCCCCGGCAAAAGCAATAAAATTTTTTATATGCAGCTGCCGCAGTATTCCATAAAGAAACAATGCTGCTGCAATATGCCACAATATATTTTCCAGCCGGAACAATGCCGGATTCAAGCCGAATAAAGCCTTGTCCAGCATAAAGGAAAGCATGGGAAGAGGTGTATAAAGATCCTGAAAAGTGGAAGTGCTTAAAGTAAGGATATTTTCCTTTGACGGTACAAGAAGGGGATTATTGACGATAAAGGCATGATCGTCCCAGTCTGTAAGGAATCCATAAGGAAGAGAACAGGAAAAAAGTGCCGCAACAAGGATAGAGAGGAGAACAGGGAAAAAATACTTTTCCCCGCCCCATCTCTCTTTTTTCAGAAGTTCTTTAACGGCAATCTTTTCCATATTTTCTCTTCTTACTTACAATACTTCCTTTACCGCTTTATTGAGAAGTCCCGCTTCATAAAGGAAATCCAGTATGGTATAGCGTTTGCGGATCAGCTGGGCAGTAAGAATACCGTGGATATACTGATTTCTATCCAGCCCGATCTCTTCCGGAAGAACAGGTACAGAAGCCTTTTTCAGAAGCTCTTCAAACTCTGCAACAGTAAAAAGCTGATTTTTCATATCATTCTGTAATTGTTTCCAGATTTCTTTCATTTTCTCCCGCCGTTTTTTCATCTCATCCACAGGGAAATATTTTTCCATTGCCACACTTTTGGCAGGTCCGTAACAGCCTTTTACCAGCAACGCATCCACTCTCTTTTCATATTCTTCCATCGTTTCCGGTTCTTCCATAAAGGGGGCAAGTTCCTCAAAAGAGTGGTCGATGATATAGTACATAAGTTTCACGCTTGCCATAGTTCCAATGGCTACTTTGAACCCGTGGGAAACATCTTCCCCTTTGTAAGAGAGTCCTTCCATCTCCCACACATGGCTCATCAGATGTTCCGCACCGGAAGCAGGGCGGGAATCCCGGTACATCTGCATGGAATATCCTGTTGCGGCAAGCCCCATGAAAACATGGTACAGGTCGGAAGAATCACTTACCCATTTACGCAAATCTTTCTGCACAAGAGCCCATACATCCTCCCTGCGTTTTTCATACCCCATGCTTTCCGCAATGAACCAGTCCGCCCCGGCGGGAACTTTGGTAAGAAGATCCGCATAACCGGAGGCAAACATATCCGCAGGAGCTGTTTTCAATACAGAAAGATCCACGATGATGGCATAAGGAGCCGGACAGGGCATGGTCTTTTTGAACCCGTCCACAGACAATGCCGCCCCGTAAGAGGTGTAACCATCCACCGATGCGGCAGTAGGGACGCAGCAGTAGGGAATTTCTGCCACTCCGGAAGCACGTTTCACAATATCATTGATGACTCCGGATCCCACCGCAACAGGAACAAGGGAATCATCCATCTCTTTTGCAAGTTCTTCACAAATACTGTTATCCGGATGCAGTCTGGGAACTGCCGGGAAGATCTTTGCATCCTTCTGCGTTTTCAACATGGCGGAAAGAGCTTTTCCGGCGGCATTCCATGTATTTCCGTCAGCAATGATCCAGGGGGTCTTGCCGGGGAAAGCAGTGTTGAGAAGTTCGGGAACATCTTTGAGTGCATGTTCATCCATTACGAAATATTTTGTTTCCATCCCTTCCGGGATCTGAATAAAGTTCATTTTTTCTCCTTGATTTATTTATTCATTCTGTCCACAGATCATTTGCAGTACAAATCAATCCCGTTTCCAGTATTTCCGGAGCAAAATCATACCAGGAAGTTGTGATCATTCCGGTAAGAAAATATTTTTTGCACTTTTGAGCGTATGCAAAAATATTTTTCCTGAAACGCATGAAATTGGGAAGTCCATATATATCATCCACCGTATTCCCCAGCGTGGTAGGAGCCCCGATAACGGTAAAACCTTTTTCCTTATAGAGATCCACAAAGGGAAATGCGGTACAGTATGCAGGGAATTTTTCTCCCAGATATTTGCGGAAAAGACAACTTCCCTCATTGCTTACGGCAAGAGCTTCAAAATCTTCCACCCTTGCAAACGTTTCCGCAATGAGTTTCTCCGGCTGTTCCAGTTTTGCAAATCCATCTTCCGCCATGCTTTTATCTATGACGATCCCCCGTTCAGCCGGGCGGAATACGGTAATGGGACTTGGATCACTTGTTGTCCAGTAATCCCACACCATAATAACAATATCCCTATCCACTTTGTCTATCAATTCCGGATGCCGGGAAAGCATATCATCCCAGATTACGGGGATCCTTCCGCAGCTTTTTGCAAAGGCGGCACACTTGTTGATATAGTCCACAAAGAGTTGTCCTGCGCCATATTTCTGCACAAAATCCGCACACTTTGGACACATCCCCATACTGCGCGCCTCATCCCCGCCAAGATGCAGATATTTTCCATTGGGGTGAGCTTCCATGATCTCTTTGGCAAGAGTTGTGAAAAGGGTGAAAGACTCCTCACTTAAGGGACACAACTGGGCACTTTTTCTGCCGTCCGGGTAATCCGGTTCAAAATATTTTCCATATTCCGGAAGGCGGTTGATATGAGCATTGTGACCAAGACACTGAACAAGGGGAATGATCTCAATGGCATTTTCCTCACAAATCTTTTCAAAAGAACATACATCTTCTCTGGTAAAGGCATTGCAGGAGGATATGGCAGGTTGGGATTCAAAGGGGAAACGCTCATTATATTCCATAAGAAAGGTATTGAGTTTGAATTTTCCCGCTTTTTCCAGAAGAGAACGCACCTCATCGCCTTCAAACTGACGGCAGGATGCCAGATTTGTATGGAATCCCCGCATGGAGATCTGCGGATAGTCCTCCACCTTTCCGCAGGGGATGAAGGAACCGTTGCGAAACTGCTTCAAAGTACGGCAGGCATGAAGAAAGGCTCTGTCGGAACCTGCTTTCAAAATACCCTTTTCTTCCCTGATGTCCCAGCAATATCCTTCTTCCGAAGGGGCATCTTCCCATTTTTCCACAATAAAGGGATAACCTTCTTTTTCCCGGAAGGAAAAGAGTTTTTTCAAAAGCGCACTTCCTTTGGGAAACTCTCCATGGATCTCAAGAGAAAAATCTGCCATATCAGCATACTTGTCCTGCTCCAATTTACACTCCCGCACTTCGGGAAGAATGTGAGTATTTACCACCATAAAAGGCATTTTCTTACACATCATGCACCTGTATTCTTATAATTTCATCCCGGTCAGACGCAAAAAGTTTCCGGCAAAAATAAGATGATTTTCTTCCGGGGAAAGGTTTTCCGCCAGAACTCCGGCAATATACATGGCAGGATTGCAGATGGGGAAATCCGTACCGAAAAGGATTTTTTCCGGTCCCATGAGTTTTACACAGTATTTCAACATTCCCCAGCGGAAAAGTCCGGTTCCGGAAATATCCAGGAAGAGATTTTTATAACGGCTGACAAGTCCGCTTCTCTCCAGAAAAGATGCCGCATCATCCGGATGGGCAAGAACCACATTCAAACGGGGAAAATTCTTCACAACATTTTCCACGACAGCAAGATCAGCGCAATGGATATTTACCGGCACCCCCAGTTTTACTGCTGTTTCATAAATGGCAAACATCCCGGGGGAATCATACGCCCCCGTCCCCAGGGAATGAGCAACCAGTTCCCCGATCCAGCGGACAGAGTGTTCCTTATACATATACTCCAGTTCCTGTACAGATTCCTCCGGAAAGGCTCCATGCACATGGATCCCGGGGATGAAAAGATCCCTATACAGATCCCTTGCCTGCAAACACATGCGGTTGAGTTTCTTTATATCCTCAAAACTTTCCGCCTTTTTTCTTTCGATCACCGATCCGCAAGCCCGGGTGAAACCGTTTGCTTTCAGAGCAGACGCCATCTCCTCAAGCGTTGCAGGAATTCCGAATCTTCCGATACAGTCCTTTGTGTCGATAAAAGGGTGGATATGGGCATCAATAACGGGTCCGTCGTATGTTCTCATTTTTCTGTTCCTTTCAATCCGATAATCCTGCGGCATAGGCAAAAAGTTTGGAATCAATAAGTATGCCATCTTTCATAGACTTTTCCAGATAGGCAAAAAGTTCAGAGCGTTTCACTGTGACAGTTTCAATATCCTCCGACTCATCGAAATTGGTATGTCTTTCATTTTCCGGAGTATCCTCTGCCTCCATGATTGCCCAGAACACCTGTTCGGAGGTCAGTCCGGGGGAGCTGTAGGAAGGCGGCAGGATCTTTTTTACATTTCCCTTGAAACCGGTTTCCTCCTCCAGTTCCCGGACGGCG
>JAZKZE010000014.1:0-22365 GCA_045612485.1 Victivallales bacterium
AACAATGGGAAGTAATGCTTCCGCAGCGGCAAGCATCTGGGTAAGCTGGGCATGATGTCCGCAGGCATGAGCCGCCCCGGTAACCGGATCGGCAAAGGGATGACTGGGAACAGGGAGAGCATCCAGTTCCCCCATAAGGGCAATACGGGGGCCGTCGCCTTTTCCGCATTTGATATCTGCCCGTATGCCGGTAACAGCAAGTCCGGTACGGCAGGTCAAACCGAGTCTTTCCAGTTCCGCTTTTACTTTTGCGGCAGTTTTGACTTCACAATAGCCGCTTTCCGGATTATTCAGCAACTCCGTACCCAGAGAGATGATCTCTTCCTTTCTGCTTTCGATACGGTCAATGACAAATTTCTTCAGTTCAGCAACACTTTTCATGCGAAAACAGCCTCCTCCTGTTTGTATTTTGCCAATACTTCTTCATTGGCGACCACATCCAGTCCGGGGTTATCCCGCAAGGTGTAAGTTCCGTATTGTTCTGTCAGAAGAACGGGAGTACCCAGATTTTCCACATAGAATTTTTCCGCTGGGGAAATATCAGAAGGATAATTCACATAAGGAAGTGTGGCAAGGTTTGCCACTACATTTGTTCCCAGGGAAGATTCTCCCATACCGCCCAGCCAGCAGCCGATATTCTTTTCTCCGCAGAGATCGTGGATATCCAGAGAGGGAGTGATCCCGCCCACCCTGCCGTATTTGATATTAATATATTTGCAAGCCCCGATCTCGATTGCCTGTCTGGCATCCTGTAAAGAACAGATACTTTCATCCAGACAGATGGGGGTACCGATCATTTTCTGCAATTTGGCGTGATCCAGGATATCATCATGCATCAAAGGCTGTTCGATCATGGCAAGATTGTATTTATCCAGTTTCTTCAACATGGGAAGATCGGCAAGAGTATAGGCACTGTTGCAGTCGATATGAAAAACGGTATCCGGGTAAACACTGCGGACAGCTTCCAGCATATCGCACTCCCAGCCGGGGCAGAATTTGAGTTTGATACGGGGGTACCCCAGTTTCAGCATCTTATCGATCCCGGCAATAAGGTCATCAAAGGTTTTCAATACTCCGAAACAGTACCCGACTTCCGCCTTTTCTTTCGTTCCGCCAATGGCTTTTTTAAGGGAAATACCCTGTTTTCTGCTCAAAAGATCCCAGAAGGCTACGTCAAAAGCAGCTTTGGCAAATTCATTGCCCCGGATGGGAGCCATGATTTTCTGCAATTCCTGCGGTGTTTCAATATCCTTATGCAGAATGGCAGGGACAATAAAATCTTTTCCCAGCATGAAACAGCCTTTATCCCAATAGGGAGAGAAAGCCGGACCTCCCCCGGGACAGGATTCCCCCCAGCCGGTCAGTCCGTCTGATTCCATTTTTACAACAATGGAATTAAAAGCATTCTGTGTTCCGAAAGCGGTGGTGTAGGGATTCTTGATAGGATTGCAAACCCGGTACATGGTAATACGGTCGATTCTCATTTTTCTCTCCTTTTTATTGGGTTATAAGTATTATATGGAAAAATATATTTTTATATTTGATTTTTTCAATAGCTTGATCTATATTTATTGACATAATTTTTATATCAATACAGGAAATAAAGAAACAATGGAACTTACACACTTACGGTATTTTCTTACAGTAGCAGAACTTCTCCATTTCCGGAAAGCGGCGGAAAAACTCAATATGACACAAGCCCCTTTAAGTTTTGCCATAAAAAAACTGGAAGAGGAACTGGAAACAAAACTTTTTGAACGTACCAGCCGCTCTGTAAAACTGACGAAAGAAGGAGAATTTTTCCGTAATGAGGCAAAAAGTATCCTTGATCGTGCGGATGAAGCGGTTTTCCGTTTGAAAAAACTGCGGGAGGAAACCTCTTCCCATATTTCCATAGGTTATAACGAACCTTCCCTGAATACCTTTCTGCCAGCCTTCCTTGCCAACTGCCGTAAAGTTACAAAACAATTCTTCCCCCGGATGCAGGAACTGGAAACAAGTCAGCAGCTTTCCCTGCTGCATTCCGGAGAACTGGATATCGGTTTCATGCGTCCTTACGGCTTTGATCTTTCCGGTTTGAAAAGCAGACTTGTCTTCCGGGAAAAATATGTTCTTGTCATGCCGCATACCCATAAACTGGCAAAAAAAGAAAAGATCACAAAAGAGGAACTTTCCGGAGAAAATATTATTTTATTTGCAAGAGAGGTAAGTCCGGTTCTTTATGACCGCATCAGTTCCTCTCTTGCTACCGATTCCCTGCCCCCTCCCCTGTTCCGTCAGGATGCAAGGAACAAAAGCAGTATGCTTGCCCTTGTTGAGGCGGGATTCGGTACAGCCCTTCTTCCGGACTCCACACTGAAGGAAGAGCATGATCCTTTTCTGATCAAAAAGGAACTTGACTTTCCTCTCCCTCCGGTAGATATTCTGGCTGTCTGGGACGAAAAAAATCCCTCCAATCTTCTTCCGAAACTTTTAACACTTCTCCCGGAAGGATGAAAAAAAAGGGGGATTTTTGATTATTCAGGCAGTTTTTTCCTTCGTCCCTGCGGGACTTGGGCAATGTTTATTCCAGAAACTCTTTCCAGTCAGAATCCCAGGGATAACGGATCTTTGTACTTACTCCACCATTATTAATGGATTTTGCAGCAAAGATCCCCGGAAGCGTCATCCGCAAACCATCCTGAAGTTCTATGGGAGCTTTATCCGCACCGCTCAAGAGTGCCTTTTCATACGCAAACCATATACAGGAATCCGCTCCGCCGTGACCGAAAGAAAGTTTCTGATCGTGAGGAGCAAAGGTAATGGGGACAGGAGTGATCTTTTTGGCACAATAGAGTTTTTCCGAGGAAAAAATGGTCCTTTCCTTCTGTTCCCCTCTGGAAGAAAGATGCTCAAAAGTTCCTTCACTGCCGAATACCCGGAAGGTATGATGACCGCCTTTCCAGTTATTGATGAAAGAATTGGTCTGCCGGATCATAACACCGGAAGATGTCTGATAGATGGCACACTCATAATCATTGGCTTCCGGAATATCCGTAACGTGACTGCCGGAAGAAAAGGCGGATACAGTCCGCAGTTCCTCTTCCAGAAGCGGGATAAGGGGGCCGAGTCCGTGGGTACAATAGGTTATGGGGTGGGGTAATTGTCCTCCGTTTCCGGGCTTACGCCAGGGAGTTTCCTCCCAAAGATACCGCACGTCGTGGATATATTCTGTTTCCATGGAGGAGATTCTGCCCAGTAATCCCTGTTTGTAAAGATCCTGCAAAGCAATGGCAAACCCCCAGCCCATAGTGGTAGCTCCGGTCATAAAAAGCACAGAAGGATTTTCCTGCCGGACTTTCCACAGCATTTCCGCTTCTTCCAGAGAGGCGACACTGGGTATATCCGAATAGACATTTACGCCATACTGCATAGCCAATGCACAGAATTTTGCGTGATTGTGAGCGGGTGTTTCCACAAGCAGAACATCCATACGGCACTCTTTAAGCATGGTTTCAAAATCCTCAAAGAATTTCACATCTTTAAGCCGTTCTGAAAGGTTCCCTTCATTTTTGTAAGATTCAAACCACAAATTGCTGTTGAGATCGCACGCGGCGACGCATTGCACATTTTCCGACTTTCCGATAGATTCAAAAAGCATCCTTCCCCTGTGGCCCAGACCGACAACACCAAGCCGGATCTTTCCTTCGATCTTTTTCATTGTTCTTTCCTTATTCTTTTGATCCGAATGTTTCCGCTTCATCCGCAAGAAGGGTCATCATTCCGCTTTTCAATACAGTATTATTTTCCGCAAATTTCCGGAAAACCTTATGAAGAGAGGTTGTTGCCGGAAGTTTCAAAGGATCCGCATCCGCCGCACCGTAAACAAAAACCAAACCATTTCCCGGACTTTTTGAAATGGGTCCAAGATGCACATTTTTCTGGAACTTTGCCATATTGGAAGAGGGCAATTCCCTTGCAAAATCCGGATTCAGAAGCCAGGAACCGCAACGGAAGGCTTTTACTTCCATTTTGAAAACACGGCGGAAAAACTCTTTTGCTTTGATGAAGGATTTCCGGCAATCTTCCATATCCAGTTTCTCATCTCTCGGAATATGTACATCCAGCATAAGATCCCAGGCAGTTGCAGCACATTCCCATTCTGAAAGGGGGAGCGTAACAAGTTTATCTGTAAGGGGATACCCTTCTTTATCAAAGGTCGTACCGGTAATACTTTTTTCATCTGTATAAAGGCGGCTTGTAAAAACGGCTTCTTTCTTTTTTGTCACAAGCAGCCCTTCCTTATCAAACATCCAGTTATTCTGACAGAGCAGACAAATTCTTCCGTCCTTCTTATTTCTGTACGCAGCCGGATGGATCGTCCTCCATAATTCTGTCATAAATTCCAGCCGTCCCAGCCGGAAAAGTCTGCCGTCGGCATGATGACGGAACCAATGGATGGCAGAGCCGTAACCGGGAATATCATCATGACTGTTCATATAGCGGCGGATATTGCCGCCAAATCCTTTACAGAAAGCAAAAAAGACCTCATCTTCCACACCGAGTGCTTTATAGGTTTTCTCTATAAGCGGCAGGGCGGATAGAGCAATCATCATCTGAAACATACATGCTTTTTTGCCGAAATATTTTTCCGGCATGGGAAGAGAACGCAAAGGCATCACAGGTTCGGCAATATAATGCCCGTAGTGGAGCATCGCCGCATACCGGGCAAGGAAGGGAGTTGTCCTTACTTTTTCAAGGATCTCATCAAGATAAAGAAAAGCCTCCTGCGGTCCTTCGCAATAAGCATAATATTTTCTGAAAAATTCTTCCGACATAAAGAAAGGGATCTCATCAGAAGTTTCCGCAAGCAGTTCCGCCCAGTACGGCTTCAGAAGCTCTGCTTCCTTCTCCCCGAATCCCAGAAACTCACAGAAAGAGTCCAGCTTGATATTTTCCATTTGCAAACCTTATCGCCTTTTTGTTGGATTTACAGAGATATAAATTCAATATTTTTCTACACATACAATACCACATACTCTTTTTTTTACAAGTAAAGCAGATAATAAAACTATTCTTAAAAATACCGGTTGAAAAAAAGATTATTGGATAAATTAATGCATTTTTTTTATTTTTCAGTTAAATTTTCCGTACAAAGGAGGTAATTATGTCAGCAGGAAAAATACTTATTGTTCTACTCACCCTTACAGTCTGCACTCTGCTTTCCGCACAGAAAAAAAAGGAAATCAGAAAAATCAGACTCATTCAGGATGATGCCCAGACCTATATGACAAGCAAAATTTATAAGCTCAAGTATGTCAAAGCTACCGATATCCGTCCTTTTGTACTTAATGCTGTAAAAAGATACGATTTCCAATCACTGGTGGAACGGGTCAATTATGCGGCAAAAAATAAAAATTATCTGATCGTTTCCACAGCCCCGGCAATGATCCCCTATATTGATGACATGATCGCAAAACTGGATCAGAAAGGAAAAAAAGATAAATACGGATCCATTATCGAAGGTACCGGTGTGCCCCGGATAAGTTATACCCCCAGATACAGGTCGGTATTCCTTTTCTGGTAAAGATCCCCATTCTGAAATATCTTTTCGGAACAACGACCACGATCAAAGAAAAAACACTGTTGTTTGTCACTGCTGAAGCCAATCTGGTTCATCCGGAACTTCTGCCGGTTCCTCCGGTAAGCAAAGAGATCATCAACACAGAAATGAACTGATAACGTCAAGGAGTTACGACCATGCTTAATAAAAACAGTTTCTTTTTCTGCCTTCTGCCGGCAACTGCAACACCGTTTTCCGGGGAGGAAATAACCGTACCCCCCACCGGCATCCCGGGAAAAGCAAAAGCGGATTCCAATGGACCGACAGCCGGGTACGGCAGCAGTAATGTTCAGACACATCTGTGTATAGATGTGAAAGATGAAACAAAAGCGATCCATTTTATCAGAGACAACAATGATCCTTTTGTCATCACAAAAACCTATGAACTCAAGCACGCAGCACCCTAAGGGAAAACATCAGTAAAATCAGAGATGATGTACAAAAGGGAATGAAAAGCGGGGGCAACAATCTGGGATTCCAGCAATGGAAAATAGATGAAATCAAATAAAACAGCAGCAACTTCCGGCAGCATAAAAGCTGCCGGAAGCATGTAAGAAAACGTTTCATTACTGCAAGAAAAAATCCCCGGACAGTCTATCCAAATCTTCCGCACACGGAAATGTTATTTTTTATTTCTTTGTCCATGCTTGAAAAATGGCAGAAAAGCCTGTATATTAATTTGAACATATTTTCATTGAAAATCAGTTTTTTTTGCTCCGAAGAGATTAAAAAATTTCTTTTATCTATAATATTCTGTGTGAGGTTTTCATGTGTAAAAACAAAAGAACGATTCCGGATACTGCAGTTAAAACGATCCTTTCCCTCATTATTTTTGCTGTTGTACTTATTTTGCTCAATACCTGGTATATTGTAAGAAATCTGGATATTTCCTTTGAATATGCCTCCCCTTCCGGCTTCAGGATCACATTGGGGCATGATTGTGATAAAGATCTTTTCACGAAAGAAAAAATGGTTCTGCGTACTTATGAACTGCCGGCAAAAACCTATCCGGAAAAAGTTGTTTTCTCCATCCCCGCAGTAAAAAAAGAAATAGCCGGCATCTATATACAGATCGACCATGCCCCGGCAGGAATGATATTGCAGAAGCTGTTTTCAGGCGACCGGAAAAAAGTATATTCACTTGATTTTCTGTACAATAATCTCCTGCCTGCCAAAAATCTCTCTGTGCAGAATAAAATTGCAAGAGTGACAACACCGGGTACGCTCCGGCTGCCGCTGAATTTCGGAAAAATCATCAAAGTACACCACAGGATATTGTATGGAAACCTTTTTATTTCCATCATTCTGGCGTTTTCCCTTTCTCTGGCATTTTTCATTTTCTGCAAGGTGGAATTTACAAAAGAAAAACTTCCATCACTGCTTTTCATCTTCTGCGGACTTGTTCTTCTGATTCTGCCGCTGACAAGAATAGATCTTTACAGCAGAATAAGTACGGAAAACCGTTTTCTGAATCCATTTCCGCTTCTTTGTAAAAACGGGATCTTCAACAGGAAATTTCCCGGGGAATTTGAAAAGTACCTCAATGACCGTTTTTTTCCGCGGGACGCTCTTATTGAGTTGGACAGAAAAGTTTTTGCGCTGAATTATTTTGATTCAGAAAACAGAAAACTGAGTCAGGCGGATACCTCCCTTGCCTTCTGGGGGAAAAATATGTGGATGTTCTGCAAAATATTCAATACGATTGAAATGATACAAAATAAGAATCTTTTTTCCGATGATGAATTGAAGATCTGTGCGGAAAGAGTCAATGCTCTGGAAAAGAAATTCAGGGAAAAATTCAAGGCAAAGGTGTATATTCTTCTTGTACCGGATAAGGAGAGGATCTATGAAGAATATTATCCGGATCATCTTCTCAAGCAGAGAGTAAACACTCTTTCCCGCATGGAACAGCTGTATGGGTACCTGAAAAAACATACCAATGTAAAAATCATCTGTCCTGTGGAAAAACTCAAAGAAGCCAAAAAGAAACATATCGTTTATTACATGACAGGAACCCATTGCACCTACCGCGGTGCGGAGATCCTTGCCAACGAACTTCTCACAAAGATCGGGGAAGATTTTCCGGAAGCAAAAGAACAGCAGAAACTCAATCCGGTCAAATGGCATATGCAGAAAAAAGCGGATGTGGATATTGCTGCCCTCCTCGGTTATACAAACCCGTACAAAGAGTTGCCGGATGCCCTTCTGATGAACGAGGAATCCATCTTTACCGTTTTTGCGAAACCAACCTGCATCCAGCAGTCCATCCCCCTTTCCCTGTTTATATACAACCACAAAACCCCGGAAAAATATGCGGCAAAAGGCTTGAAAACTCTGACATTTACAGACAGTTTCTGGAACTATATCACCCCCTTCCTTGTTCCGGCTGTATCGGATCAGCTTCACTTCTTTTACGGGATCGGAAAGAATTTTGTCATAGATTCCTTTGATGAAGAGATCACAAAATTCCATCCGGATATTGTGGTCATTCAATGCGCAGAACGTTTCCTTGACCGTTTTCTTTACCTCAAATAAAGGAGAGATTTCTTATGGTATTCAGCTCACTTGTTTTTCTTTCTGTATTTCTGCCTCTGCAATTGCTTATTTATTATCTGGCACCGCGGTCATGGCGTAATTATATCCTTCTTGCCGGCAGTCTCTTTTTCTATGCCTGGGGGGAAGTTATTCTGATATGGGTGATGATCGCCTCCATTCTGTGGAATCATTTTACAGCCGTGTGGATAGATATTGCAGAAGATCCCGGCAGAAAAAAAAGGATCCTTACATTGGGGATACTTGCAAATCTTGCTGCACTTGGATATTTCAAATACACAGACTTTTTCATCAGCAACTGGAATTTTATAAGCGGAATGAAACTGCCGCTTTTGCATATTGTTCTGCCCATCGGGATCTCCTTCTATACTTTTCAGGCAATTTCCTACCTTGTGGATGTTTACAGAAAAGATACAAAGGCAGAAAAAAATCCCGTCAATACAGGTTTGTACATTGCCTTTTTCCCGCAGTTGATTGCAGGTCCCATTGTAAAATTCCATGAGATAGCTTCCCAGATCCGTTCCAGAACAGAATCCATTCCGGAATTTGCCGCAGGGATGCAGAGATTTCTGGAAGGATTGGCAAAAAAGATCCTGATAGCCAATGTAATGGGGGAGATGGCAGATACGATCTTTACAAGCAATATTTCCGCTCTGACACCGGCGGATGCATGGCTGGGGGCATTGGCATATACGCTCCAGATTTTCTTTGACTTTTCCGGTTATTCGGATATGGCGATCGGGCTGGGCCACATGTTCGGTTTCACCATCCCGGAAAACTTTAAATATCCCTATATATCCACCTCTATAACAGAATTCTGGAGAAGATGGCATATATCCCTTTCCACCTGGTTCAAAGAATATTTGTACATACCTCTCGGCGGTTCAAGAAAAACACAGATCGTTACGTTGAGAAATCTTCTTATCGTTTTTGCGGTCACCGGATTCTGGCACGGAGCAGGCTGGACCTTTATTATCTGGGGATTCTGGCACGGATTTTTCATTATTGTTGAGAGATTGCTGAAACTTGATAAAAGAGAGTTTCCATTTATTGCAAAAATATTCCTGCATCTTTATTTGCTTCTGACTGTGATCATCGGCTGGGTATTTTTCCGTGCGGATGATTTTTCCATTGCCTCCGGAATTCTTGCAAAAATGTTCTCCTTCCATAAATGGCAATGGATCTCGCTGCCTGTTTCAAGGTTGTTTATTGCTTCATTCATTGCGGGGATCCTGTTCAGTACTCTTCTGCCGCAGAAACTTTACAGCTTTATCAGGGAAAAATTCTATACCCTTCTTCTCTGGCGTTTTGCCTGCTGCGGCTTGCTTTTCCTGGTTCTCCTGAGATTGGCAAAGTCTGCCTACAATCCCTTTATTTATTTCCGTTTCTGAAGAGAATAAAGCAAAAAAAAAGATATTATGAATACCGTAATGGTACTGCATAATATCTTTTTCTGTTTACCGGCAGGACCAGTTATTTTTTGATTCTGATAACAGCATTTTTGTATGCTTCAAGAGTGATAACGCCGTCTTTCAATGCTTCACCCATCACATTTTCGCCCTGCTGCCATGCGGAGGGGAATGTAACAGTGTGACCATTGAAGTTGGTAAGGAACAGGAGATCACCGCGGCAGCTTGCGTCGATCCCGGCGGGAAGATCATTATTCTTTATTCCGGCAAGTTTTCCGGCATAATTGATAATATCCTGCAAAAGCTCCTTGTTTACGGAGTCAGCCACATAGTAAAGAACATATCCTTTACCATATTTACGGCAGGTGAGGAAGGGGCGTCCCTTCAAAACGGAATTACTGAAAGTCATCAATATTTCCGTATCGGCATCCGGTACGATCGTTCCTGTCCAGAACCCTAAAGTACCTTCAGATTTCTTACCGTTGAATGTACCGGAAACGACAGTCTGTTCGCTTTCAGCTCCTTTGCCGTCATAATCCGGAATGCAGTAGGTATCCCATACGGGCATATTTTCCGCAACTTTCAAACCGGCAAGTTTTGTAAGATGTTCCGGACCTTCCACTTTGATATTTTTTGCCCAGTTGTCAAACATGCCGATCCTGCCGTTCATCAGCAATACACCGCCGTTTTCCACATATTTTTCCAACTTTGCCGCATAAGATTCCGGCATATAGGGATACATGGGAAGAACAAGCAGTTTATAACGGGAATAATCCACTTCAGAGGAAACGATCTCGGAAGTCATGGAGGCATTGAGCATGGCATTGTGGTTGGCAGAAAGCCACTCTTCATGGAAGTTGAATCTGCCGGCTCGTCCCAGAGCATAGATCCAGCTCTGATCGTAATCATTGACCAATGCGGCATCCGTTTCAGGAAGAGGAAGTTCCTTTTCTCCGTCGAGAGCATTGGCGTCGGCGATCATTTTGCCCAGTTCCTCATATTTTTCACAGGGAACCCCTGTGGGACAGATAATGGTAAGATGTTCCTTCTCATTTCCGGCAGGATGATTGTTCCAGTTGAAGTAGAAAATATGATCGTAGCCGTGACCGATAAAGAACCAGTAATACATCTGTGTAAGATCATGTCTGGGCCAGTCGGGTGCGGTATTTGTTTCCAGCATCCAGGGTTTGACCCCCACTTTCAGACCGCGGTAAAGGTCGGTGCAGAATCTGTGGAATTCATAATCTTTTGCATAGCGGGGATACATGTCATTGCCGGTGAAATCCAGTTCATCAAAGACCTGGTAACGGTCGCATAAAACATAGTTATTTGTACCGATTTTGGCATCGGGAATGACTTTCTTGATCTCACGGGCCTGAAGCAGGATAAAGTCTGCCTGTTCCCGGGAACGGAATCTGCGGGAATCCAGAGTACGGGAGGAAGACATATTTTCCCAGCGGTTTTCCAGTTCAATCTCATTGAAGGAGGCAAATTCGCCACTCCAGAAAGTCGTACCCCATACTCTGTTGACTTCTTCAATTGTTTTATATCTGTCTTTTACAAA
This sequence comes from Victivallales bacterium, assembly GCA_045612485.1. Classification (GTDB taxonomy): domain Bacteria; phylum Verrucomicrobiota; class Lentisphaeria; order Victivallales; family UBA1829; genus RGIG5327. The sequence continues at coordinate 11,129 of JAZKZE010000014.1, forward strand.
TTTACGGAATTTTGCCTGACATTCCGGACAGAAACAGTCAGGGAAACGGGAACAGCCCGGTTCATTGTCGATCTGCCAGCCGACCACATAGGGATTGCCCTTTACAGCTTCCGCCATTTTTCTTGCCATACGGTTGCAGAAATCCCGGTAAATCTGACTTGTATAGCATGTATGATCTCTTACGCCGAACCATGCTTTAGTGATCTGGTCACGGTTGACTCTCAATATCTGGGGATATTCCCGGCACATCCATGCGGGTGCAGCAGAAGAAGGGGTACACAAAATTGTATTGATCCCTTCTTTACCGAAGATATTGATCGCTTCAACGAGCCAGTCGAAGGTGAAATTGCCTTCTGTGGGTTCCATATGACTCCAGGCGAACTCCCCGATACGGATGGAAGTCACCCCGATTTTTTTCATTCTCAAAGCGTCTTCTTTGATCTCATCCAGAGTCCATACTTCCGGATAATAAGCTGTTCCGACATCAATTTTCATGTTTGATCCTTTATTTTGTTCAGTAAAGAATAATAATTGTCTGTAATATAGTATAATCATCTTTTTCTTTTTAGCAAGTTGATTATGGTACTTTTTGCAGAAAAGATATAAAAAAAAGGAAAGAACATCCTCTCAGTACATGATAAAAACAAATTTTAATAAAAAAAACATATTTTTTCTTTATTTTGATTTGACTTTTCTGTTTACGGGTATATATTAAAGGCATCAAGTTGATTGAGAGAACTTCTCCCGTCAATGAGATGCACCCGTAGCTCAATTGGATAGAGCATCTGGCTTCGGACCAGAAGGTTGCAGGTTCGAGTCCTACCGGGTGCACCACTTTTTTGTGTGTTTTCCGTTTCACTTTACTGTGAAGCGGATTTTTTTTGCTCTTTTTTGAAAAATCTGTGAGAATTTATATCTTCTTTCCATTTGACTTTTTTGTATGATGGTGTATATTATAAGGCATCAGGTTGATTGAAGGATGATTTTCCAGTCAACAAGATGCACCCGTAGCTCAATTGGATAGAGCATCTGGCTACGGACCAGAAGGTTGCAGGTTCGAGTCCTACCGGGTGCACCACTTTTGTATGTTTTCCGTTTCACTTCTCCGTGAAGCGGATTTTTTTTTGCTCTTTTTTGAAAAGATTCAGCATTACCGGATAAAAATATAACAATCCTTCCCGTTGGACAGATCAGGCAAATCCGCCTTTTTTCACAAGTCAGAAAAAAACGAAAAAGCAGGATCGCTCCAATAATATTTTTTCCTGCCGCAAATCTTCATTTTTTCAGAAAAAATCTTTTTTCCGGTAAAAAACTTTTAAAAAATACTGTTTTTTTGCAAAAAGTTCTCATTTTTTTTGTAATCCGGGTTTGACAAATAAAAAAATAAATGCTATAGATAATCCCAGAGATGAGATCTTCTGATCTGAAAAAATCATATATGACACCTTAAAAAATGGAGGTAGGTATGAAATTTGAGGCAAAGAAAATCAGAAACTTCGTTGTAGCCGGTCACAGCGGGTGCGGCAAAACCACTCTCTGTGACCTGATGCTCTACAAAGCCAAAGTTGTTGACCGGCCCGGTTCGGTTGATGCAAAAACAAGTGTTTCCGATTTCACTCCGGACGAACAGGAAAAACACTCCAGTATTTACACCGCGTACATGACATGTGAATGGAATGGTACGCGGTTTTTCTTTTCCGATACTCCCGGTTACGGTCCCTTCATCGGAGATGTGATCCCTGCCTATCGTGCCAGCGGTGCTGCTCTTGTGGTCATGGACGGGGTCAACGGTATTGAAGTGGGGGCGGCAAGAGCGTTCAAACTGGGGAAGAGTTTTGATATTCCCAAACTTGCTTTCATCAACCGCCTTGATAAAGAACAGGCAGACTTCTTTAAAGTCGTGGATCAGATGAAGGAAGCCTATGGAAAAAATACAGCTGTCCCCATGACTCTGCCGGTAGGCAAAGAAGATAAATTCGAACGGGTGGTAAGCGTTTTTGATGATCCTGCGAATATACCCGATGATCTCAAAGATATTGCCGCAGAATGTAAAGAAATACTCATGGATACAGTGGCGGAATCTGATGAAGCCCTTATGGAACGCTATCTTTCCGGAGAAAAACTCACAGAAGAAGAGATCCTCCGCGGACTTCATGATGCACTCAAAAGCGGTTCACTCATCCCCATTTTTGCCGGAAGTACAGCAAAGGATATCGGGGTGACTGAAGTAATGAACGGAATCACCGGAGTAAGCCAGAATCCTCTGGAGCGTACCCGTACTGCCAGCGACGGCAAACTTGTAGTCCCCAGTGAAGACGGCCCTGCGGCAGCATTTGTATTCAAAACAGTACTGGATCCCCATGTTGGTCAGTTTGCCTTCTTCCGGGTCCTCACAGGCAAAATCCGTTCCAACAGTGATATACTCAACCTCAATAACGGAACAAAAGAACATATCGGTCAGTTGATCATTCTAAACGGCAAAACCCAGATCCCGGTGGATGAGGCCTGTCCCGGCTGCATCTGCGGTGTGGCAAAGCTGAAAGCAACCAAAACCGGCGATACACTGGGTGAAAATACCTCCTGCAGTATCATGTCGCCCATGGAATTCCCCAATCCGGTGATCTCCTACGCCATTACACCTGTGAAAAGCGGAGATGAAGAAAAGATCGTTACCGGCTTGCAGAAACTCTGTGAATGTGATCCCACTCTGCATATTGAAAACAATACGGAAACCCATGAAACGCTCTTCAGCGGTATGGGTGAACAGCATTTGCAGATCGCATTGCGCCGTTTGAAAGATCTCTCCAAAGTGGAGGTCAATACTGCCTCCCCGAAGATTGCTTACAGGGAAACCATCAACGGTAAAGGGGAAGCATCCTACCGGCATAAAAAACAATCCGGCGGTCACGGGCAGTTTGCGGAAGTACATCTGCGGATCGAACCCAGTCAGGAAAAATTCGAGTTTGTCAACGCTATCGTAGGCGGCGCCATTCCGAAAAATTATATTCCTGCGGTGGAAAAAGGTGTTCTGGAAGCCATGGCAAGCGGACCTCTGGCAGGCTGTGTTGTGGAAAATGTGAAAGTAACCGTATTTGACGGTAAATTCCATGATGTGGATTCTTCAGAAATGGCATTCAAAATCGCCACACGCAAAGCCTTCCGTATGGCGATGGAAAAATCCAAACCCATGCTGCTGGAACCTGTCATGAATGTAAAAGTGCTTGTTCCTGCCGAATTTATGGGAGATATTACCGGCAACCTCAACCAGAAACGGGGCAGGATCATTGGAATGGATACTGAAGACGGTTTGCAGGTTCTCAATGTGGAAGTACCTCAGGCGGAACTTGCCAAGTATGCCACGGAACTGCGTTCCATGACCCAGGGAAGAGGTTCCTTTGATATGAGTTTTGCAAGATATGAACTTGTACCGCCCAACGTGGCAAATGAGATCATTGCGAAATTCAAAGCCACCCAGACAGAAGAAGAGGATTGATCTAAAATCTCTTTTACAGGAATTGCTTTCTTATACGAAAGAAAGCGATTCCTGTTTTTTATTGCTGTGATTCCTTCTTATATACGACCGGATCGCAGGAAAAATATAAAGTAAAGTAAAATTTATATTAAAAATTGAAAATCCTGCTTGAAAAAAAGTAAAGGAAGACTATTTTAGAAATCATTGGAAAATTTATAAAAAATATTCTTTCGGGAAACGGGAGCAATCCATGTCCAAGTATGATATAAAAACATTACGCAAACTCAGTATTTTTACCACAAGAAGCTCTTTTCTGGAAAGATTGCGTTCCAATGATGAAAATTCCTGGAAGGAATTCCATACCCGTTATATGAATATGATCCGTTACACCGGAACAAAAAGAGGACTGTCTGAAGAAGAATGTCAGGATCTTATGATAGAAGTAATGGTGATCTTCTGGAATAAGATGAATGAATTTATCTATGACAGGAATAAAGGGCATTTCCGCAGTTATCTCTGTAAGATCGCCGATTTTGTTTCACTGAAATTCATGCGTTCCGGAAATAAAAAACCACCAGTCCAAACCCTTGCAGTCAGTGAATATCCCGGGGATATTGATGTTGGATATATGGAGGAATGGCAGAATTTTCTTCTGGAAAAAGCTCTGGAAGAATTGAAAAAAAGTGTTGATACGACCACCTTTCAGGTTTTTTACATGCTTGTCTTTCAGGAAAAAGATGTTAAAGAGATCTCCTATGTTACAAGAAAAAGTGCCACCTGCATCTACAATATCCGTTTCCGCTGCACAAAAAAACTTAAAGGGATCATTGATTATTACCGGAGTATTGAGGAAGCGGAATTCTCCCTGCCTTTCCCCTCCACCCATTCACACAAAAAAGCCTGAGAGAACTGGCTGTCATAAAATTCCCCGTTATAAAGTACGGCAAAATTTCTGTTCAGACTCGGAATCGAGCTTACACGGTATTTCTGCAAGTTGAATGTAATTTCTTTTCCATTGAGGAAGTACCATTTATTTCTTTTGGCGTATCCACCTGAAAGAATCTTTATATACTTGTATTTTTCCAGTTTTTTTATGACTTCTTTACGGATTTCCGGCGTATCAAGACAGGCAAGACGGCCGCCGAGAAGTTCACAGAACCGTACAGCAGTATTCCAAAGCATACTGGAATCTATAAGCATATATTTTCTGTTTCCGGCAGTAAACCTGAACAGTTCACCGGGCAGTTTTTTCCCGCTTTCCAGCTGTTTATTGCGGAAGGGAAACTCTTTTTTATCCCATTGGCACAGGAATATGGAAAATTTGAAATTTTCATTTTTTCCTTCCCATTTTTTCAGACGGGCATAAAGATATTTTTCCTCCGTCTTTCCGGAATTCATTTTTTTCCCGAAACCGAAAGAAATCTCTTTTTTACTGTTCTGCCATACCCATTTATCTCTCTTTTTCACTCCGCCAACTGCACAATGCCAGGATTCACTGAAGAGAGGAATATCGGAGCAGACCTTGTTAAATTGTTCCTTATTATCAAATTCAGCAAGTTTTCCGCCGAGAAGCGCGGCAAGCTCTTCCGCCTTTTTCCGGTTGAAGCAGGAATAATTTGCTCCGATGAGTTCATAGATTTTCCCGTCAACTTCTGTTTTCGCCCCCTCCCCGATGAAAAAATGTTTATCAAAATAATCCATATTTCCCGGTGCGATCACAAGGCGGAATCCGATATCATAGGGGATAAACTGATTTGCAAGATATTCGATTCTGCGGTAACAACTGCTTTCACTACTCATATAGGATCCGCCGCGGATGACAACAGAATTCTGCATTTTTGTTTTTTCCAGCGGCTGCACGATCTCCCACATATTACCGTATATATCATATACCCCCAGTTTATTGGGTTCTTTTGATCCGGAGGGCCAGCTTCTGTTACGGGAATTTTTTCTGATGACAGCCCGGTCTTCAAACTTTGTCTTATCCGGCCCCAGCCAGGCGTTATTGGCAACATACTCCCATTCAGCTTCGGTGGGCGGCCGGACAATATAAGAAGGGGGAAGAGAATTATTGTTCCGGAGGCATTCTGTCATAATATAAGCAAAATAGAGAATATCATTCCAGGAGACCCGTTCCACAGGAGTATTGATATGAGGGGAATACTGGGGAGAGATTCCCATAAAATGAGAAAAATCCTGTATGGACACCTCTTTTTCCCATATCCAGAAATGATAAGGGAGCTTATGGATCTTTCCTGTATGTTTCATTTTTACTGCCCCGGGAGGCACAAAGACCGCATGTCGTTGAAAATTGCTGAAGCCGCCCCACCGTACACCGCATCTGGGGCCGGAATATCCGCTATAGAGCGTTTTTTCAAAAGCGGCAAGTTCCTGTTTATATTTTTCGAGTACAGTCCGGGGCAGATACTGTGCCAGAGGTGCAGAAAGAAATCCATAACATCTTCCGACAGAAGCAAGATCTTTCTCCAATCCACCGGATCGCGCCGGAAGCGGTACTTTCAAACGTTCCGCAGCACTGCGTAACTGTTTCTGCAATACAGAAACATTTTCAGCAGCTTTGCGGTAATCTTTCTTCTTTATACTTTCTTCAAGAGCTTTTTTGACAGCAAGAAGATCCGGCAGCAGTTCCGGCAGATATACTTCAAGCTGAAACATTGTAAGACCTTTTCTCTCCTGATCCACAGCAAGAAACGTTTCCACTTTGTTTTTTAATTCCGCCAATACTTTTTCCTGTCTTGATTTGTAAATATATCCGGCAGAAGCAGAAAGGAGGAGAAGCATACAAAAACAGAATACAGCACCAAGTATCCTGCGGAATTTTTCAGAATTGAGTTTTTTCCAGTTCCGGAAATCGGTACGGGTCTTTTCCAGCAAGGTGGGCGGGGCAAAAGTTTCCGGAAGCTCTTTAAGAAAATCTTCCGCACTCTGAAACCTTTTTTCCGCATCCCGGTCACACGCACAGGAAAAAACCGGAAACAACTGACGGCAGATGGATATATCCATATCGTCGGGAAAACGGGGATACATCTTCGGCGGATTACCTGTTGCCATGCAATAAAAAACTTTTCCTATGGCAAAAAGATCGCTCTGTTTGTTTGCCGGGATCCCCCCTTCCAGCATTTCCGGCGGAATAAAACCCAATGTTCCGGCAAAAGTGGCATATTCCTGTTCTGCGATCACAAGCCCGGGATCGCTTAATTTGGCTTTTCCATTGACAAAGATAATATTATCCGGCTTTATATCCCTGTGGATCAGATTCGCCTTGTGCATCACAGATATACCGTTAAGCAGCTCTCTTGAAATTGCCACAGCCTCCTCCGGCGGAAATCTCCTGCCCTGCCGCATGAGATTGCCCAGTGTTGCAGGAATATAATTCTCCCCATCTCCGCAATTATCAGCAGCCTCCATGGTATAATAACAGCAATGCTCCTGTTTTCCGATATGAAAAACTTTCAACAATCCGGGCTGCTCACCGGAAACAGCCATATAGTTCTTTAATCCCCGCAGCTCCCGTTCCAGGGCATGAGGCAGACTGATGATTTTTACAGCGATGGTTTTTCCAATGGGATTTTTTGCCAGATAGGTAACGCCGTAAGCACCTTTCCCGCAGAAGGCAAGGATCTCACATCCGGCAAAACTCTCCCCTTTTTTCAAATTTTCATACATATTTCAAATTTTCTTTCCTTACAACCGTGTACGCAATAAAAAGTCTGTCCGGCTCTCATTTCTGCCTGTTGATTTCAATACCCGAAAGTCTGCACATCATTCAACAGGATAACTTTTCCATACTTTGAAAGTTTTTTCCGGTCAAGATCAGAAATTTTTCCTGATATATAAATATCAAAAGAACCTTTTGCGATCTCTTCCTTAAAGAATTTTTCCAGATCTTCCAGAGTGATCTTCCGTATCTTTTCCAGGATTTCCGGACGGATATCTTCTGTAAGCCCCCGTTTCCGGCTGCTTTCATAAAAGGAATACAGATCTCCATAAAACCGCTGGGAAAGAAGTTCTTTTATCACATTTTCCTTTGCAGTTCTGAAAGCATTTTCATTCTTCGGCATTTTCCGCAACAATGCAAAGAAAGCATCAGCAGCTTCAAAAAATTTATCTTTCTGCAATCCGGAATAGGTGGCAAAGGCATCATGTTTATTTTTATCCTTTGCCGTAATATAGAAAGCATAAGCACTGTATGCCAGTCCCCTCGCCTCACGGATCTCCTGAAAGACGATGGAATCCAATCCCCCTGCCCCGAAATACTGATTGAAAAGCTGGATGTAAGGCAATTTTTCCGCATCAAATTTTCCCATTCTTGACCGGATCCCGAAAAGCAGCTGAACAGAATCAAATGCGCCAAGATAAACATGAGGTTCAGAGGGGGGAGAAAGAACAAAATCTTTTTTTACCGGCAAAAGAAGTTTATTTTGCGGGACCGTTTTATCGTATAGTCTTTCAAAAACCATTTTATCCAGTTCCTCTACGGTATGAGGTCCCACATAACTGAATACCCGTTCCCCGCCCTGTGTAAATCCCAGATATTTTTTTGCCAGAAGCAGAAGTTTTTCCGGATCAAGGCTCATCAACTCTTTATCGGAAAGGCTGTTGGCATATATGAAAGGATTTTTCTCTTTCCCCGCCCCGTAAGCAGCATACATATTCAATGCCCAGAATACATTCTGCGGATTCTTTTTTGCTTCCCTGCGGGCAGTGATCAAACGGACAGCATATTGTCTGTAAGAATGTTTATCCGCTTTCACATTTTCCACAAAATGTTTTACAAGATCCAATGCGGGAACAAGTTTATCAGCAAAACCGTTTAAAGCTACTCCGCACTCATCCTCCCCGCAATACAGGGAAAAAGAGGTGGCATCCATATAAAAAGCCTTCCGCAAGGCGTCAGGAGAAAATTTATCAGTCCCCAGATAATTCAGATAGCCTATGGCAACAGGCAGAAGGATGTCATGGTGTGAACCGGCTTTACGGATCATATTCAGAGAAAAAAGTTTATCATTTGCCGGAGCTTTTTTGTGACTTACAAAAAGTTTATAGGTATTTCCCGCATAAGAAGAATCGTTAAAGGAAATATCCTTTGCAAAATCGATTTTTTCCACCTTCAAATCTTTTCCGGCAGGCATGGAAAGAACCTTTTTACCGAAAGCAGAAATCTTCTCACTATTTAAAGCCACTTTCGTTATAGGCGGCTTTTCCATAAGAATACGCTTATCATCTTTTCCCGTTCTCTTGTAAACGGTTACATGTTTTCCAAGATTGGAAGCAAAAGAAGCAACCTCTTTCTTTCCGATCTTTGCCGCCTCCCCGATCTCCCGCAGAGTATCCACATATTCCGTACCGGAAACAAAGGAATCCAGAAATGTCCATGCGGCAGATTCCGGATCATTCCGCCCCTCTTCAAATCCCTTTCTGTAATTAGCGATAACAGCAGGAAGAAGATCTTCGGCAAATTTGCCATTTTTTACTTTATTGAGTTTTTCCAGAAGAAGTTTTGCCGTTGCCTCAAGCGTATCCCCTGCCACGGGACGTGCCTGCAATACCAGGAAAGAGTGATCCCGCATAGCAGAAAATGAGGCGGAAGCGGAAAGAACTTTCTGGGCTCTCACAAGTTCCGTATCAAAAATACCCGAACTGCCGTTGGAAAGCACTTTGGCAAGAAGTGTCCCCAACAACTCATTACGTTTGCCTTTTTTCACCCGGAAAGCAATGGCAACACTCTGCGGTCCGGATCCCTTTACTTCCGTTGCAATATTCTTTGTCAACGGCTTTTCCGGAAGGATCTTTCTTCCGGGAGCATTCCCTTTTTTCATAAAAGAAAAGTATCTGTCAACCATCCGGATAGTTTCATCGTATTGCAGGTCGCCGGTAAGGGCAAGAGCCATATTGCCGGGAACATAATACTCTTTCATAAACTTTTTCACAAGGCGTATGGAAGGCTCTTTCAGGTGAACGGCTTTCCCGATAATGGGAGTCCAGCCGTAGGGATGCGTGGGGAAAAGATTGGCAAGGATCGCTTCATAAAGTTTCCTTCCGTCATTATCCTGTCCATGATTGAATTCCTGATATACAGCTTCCAGTTCTGTGTGAAAAAGACGGATCACAGGATTCCGCAGCCGTTCCGATTCCAGAAAAAGAAAACGGTTCAACTCATTGGAAGGGATATCCACTACATAAGCCGTTATATCCTGGGAGGTGAAAGCATTCAGCTCCATCCCACCCAATGCCCCAACAAGTTTGGAATATTCCCCGGCAGAAGCATATTTTGATGCTTGAAGGGAAAGAAGGTCGATCTCCCGGAAAATCTCTTTCTTTTTTGCCGGATCCTTCTCTTTTCTTCTGACCTCATAAAGCTGTTCGATTTTATCAAGAAGGACTTTTTCTTTTTTATAATCCAATGCGCCGATCTTATCCGTTCCCTTGAACATAAGGTGTTCCAGATAATGAGCCAATCCCGTAGCGTCCGCAGGAGAATCCGCCAGCCCTGCCTTCACAAGAAAGCGTACCACGATACGGGGTTTGACAGGGATCCTTGCCAGATAGACTTTCAGACCGTTTTTCAATGTATAGATCCTGCCGTTATAAGGATCATTGACCACATATTCATAGGAATAATGATTTCCGTCCTTTGCTTTTTTGGCAGTAAATTCCACCGCATTCAACAGCAGAGAAAAGAAAATGCCCAACAATACGCTCAAGAATATTTTTTGATATTTCATTATATTTTCCTCCTTTTCAAGCAGAAAGGAAATATAGCACAGAATAATTTTTTTTCAAAGAAAAAAGAGAATAAAAAATCCGGCAGAGTATCTCTTCGACCCCCTGCCGGAATCTGTAAAAGCGGGAATAACTTATTTATTCATATTCCGGAAGATTGCTTCCGTATTCCCAGATCGTTGTCACAGGTTCGATCTGCGGGCCGACGGGAACTTTGTCCGGGGTGAGATTTCCAATGATCTCGGTAGCTTTTTCGATCATCTTTGTATCCGTTCCGGGCATACAGGTACTTGCGGCAAGACGGGTTTCATACCCTCCGCCTTTTGTGGGATGCAAGGCATCTGTCGTGGGGATATACCCCATTGAGTAAGTATTGCTGCTCACCCAGGTGAAGGGGAATTTGGAACGCTTTTTGATCTCCATACCGATGGTACTGAAAAGTTCCCCGGGGAAGGCAACGATGGCAAGAGGGCCAACCTGGAAGGACTGGATCTTACAGATGAGTTCAGGCTCGTATTTAATGGATTCCCCCAGCATGAGATTGGTCTTTGCAAAACGGAATTCTGCATCCCGTTTCCATTGTTTTACGATCTCTTCCGCCTCTTTCAGAGATTTTTCAGAGGGTTTGCGGCGGGGAAGTTTGATTACATCCATCCCCGCTTTCAAAGTGGCTATATCACCTTTTTTTGCCTTCATAAGGATCTTCAGAGCTTCCGCCCCCACAGATACCCCGATGGTACGGGAGGATTCCGGTCCGCTTTCCGTGGGGGAAAGGGACTGATTGTCGATCTGGGTAATATCCCCGGCACAGCCGTAGATATAGGAGACCCCTGTATTTTCCCCCATGACCGCACGGATGGTCTTCACCATCTGACCGGGCCAGTCCGCATTGACACCGCCGGAAGAAGCACATGTGGCATGACAGTTAAAGGTCACAAGACAGCTCAAAAGGGATTTATCGGATTTTCTCCAGATCCCCACTGCCCCCACTTCCGTGTCAATCGGCGCAAAGGGTTCCACG
>JAZKZE010000015.1:0-14790 GCA_045612485.1 Victivallales bacterium
CTGAAAGAATCTTTTCTTGTCACCTCCTTTCTGGCAGATACCATGGACGGCAGGATCTTTATGGAAGGCGGCAAGTACAGAACAGGACATGATCAATTATGTTTTGCCTATTGCAGAAAAAATCTTCTTTATCTGGCAAAACTGCATGATGCAGGCTTTTTCCACAAGGCTTCCCACCCCCGGAATTTTCTCTTCAGGGAAACAGGAAAAGATGAGGATGTGGAAATATTCTGGATCGATGTGGCTAGACTGCGTAAAGGTTCCTGCATGAAAAAAGCTGTGATCGTGGATCTGCATACCTTCTTCCGGGATATGCGTCTTCCGGAAGATAAGGTTACGGAACTTTTGAAAATCTATACAGATGCGGCGGAAAAGAAAATCTTTCATTCGGAAAAAGAACTTCTTTCCTCTCTTGTCAACTTCAAACGCCGTCCCTTCACAAAAAAGAGATACAGGATATTTGCGGAATGATCCTGTTTTGCTCCCTCTGTAAAACAGGATTTTAAGGCAGATATTTTTATTTCTGAAAAATTTTCCCTTTTTTCCTTGACAAGTAAAAAGAACAGTATTACTGTAATTACTATAACGTTATAGTAACAGATACAGGAATGTATTATGACCACACTCAAAGACATAAGCAGGGCTACTTCCCTGAGTTTGTCCACAGTTTCTGCCGTACTTGGCGGCAGGGCAAAAAAACTTGCCATTTGTGAAAAGACAATAGAAAAAGTGCTGGCATGTGCGGAAGAGCTGGACTATCATCCGGATCTTTCCGCAAGAACGTTACGCAGCAGCAAAAGCAGGATCATAGGCTTGCTGATGCCCAATATCAAGGTGGAATTCTGGCAGAATATGATCCTTGATCTCCAGAAAGAGATCGGCAGATATGATGGTTACATCCTGTTATCCGCCTTATGGGATAACAGTACAAGCATAAAAAAATGTATGCGGGATCTGCTGTGCCGGAAAGTGGACGGCATCATTACTTCCCATGCGCCGTTTCTGCCGGAAAATTTCCATTTGCCGGTTGCTTCTTACGATAAGGATCCTTCAACAAAATTTGATACTGTTCTTTACGGCAAGAGAGAAGCACTGGAAAAATGTCTTGCCTATGCGGTTTCCCTGGGGCATAAAAGGATCGCTCTTGCCGGGGATGCGGAAGGGGACGGCAACAAACTTTTCCTGGAACTGGCACCAAAGTATGGCGTAACTCCCGTCATACAGGATAAAGAACAGGTAACAACTGCGGTGGATGAAAGTTTCTACTACAGCAATACCTGTATTCTGGAAGAATACAATGGAATAAGACCTTCCTTCGTGATATCCTTAAACAATCTTACCACACTCAATATTCTGAAGAGAGCTGCGGAACTTTCGTTAAAAGTACCCAATGATCTTTCCATTCTTGCCATAGATGATTCTTATATATATCCTTTTCTTACTCCTGCAATAACTTCTTTTGTCCGGTCGGAAGAAGGGTTCCCCCGTATGCTTCTGCAAACTCTTTTTGAACGGATGAAAAAGAAAGATATGCCAATACGCAATATTATTCCGCAAGGAAAATTAATAGAACGGAATTCCTGTTGCAAATATAATAAAAAATAAATCAGAGAAAGGTGGTTTTTATGAAAAAAATGTTTACGCTTATTGAACTATTGGTTGTAATTGCCATCATCGCCATTCTGGCAGGGATGCTTCTGCCCGCATTATCCAAGGCAAGGGATACCGCTCACGGAACGAGCTGCCTGAATAAACTGAAACATCTTTACGTCATGCACTTGAGTTATGCTGACAATTTCAAGGATTGGGGTTACGGGGCGTCGGTGACCGTAAAAAACAACTCTCCCGCCTATTACAACCGGGGTCCGGATTTTGCCAGTTTCTACCTTGCCTATGCCAAAGACCGTCTGGGATATGCCACCTGGACGGTTTATGACATAGAGCACAGCAGAAAGATCAGGGCATTGCAGTGTCCCGCCGCCCAGAGATATTATACCCATCCGGAAGGCAGTACCTACTTTGCCAATTATCCGGTTTGTCAATATCTGGGTTCTCCCAATACCAATTATGCAAAAGATCCCTGGATACACAGCGGTAAAAACGGAAAATTCTTCAAACCGTCCTCCGTGAAAAATCCCTCCCGCCTTCACTATTCCAACTGTTCCGCTGAATATGGCGATGGGACAAACGGGGCATGGATATGGCATAATTCCCGTTCGAATCTTCTCTTTGTAGATGGACATGCTTCCACGGAGACGCCCCGTACATGGGGGCTTACCTATTCTGCTGATGGAAAACACCCGAAATACAATTGGACAGGCAAAGTTTATCCCTGTATCGGTAAATAAAAAACTTTAAACATAAGGAAAATAAAAATGAAAAAATTTTTCAGCAAGGTCATTTGCGGGGCAATGCTGCTTGCGGCAGTTATTGCTGACGGAAAAGAATTGAAATTGACAGACAATGGGAAAATTCTCTGTAAAATTGAATTTTCCAAAGCTCCGGATGAAGTGGAAAAATATGCTTCAACAGAGTTGGCTGCTTTTCTTTCCAAGATCTCCAAAACAGACAAAAATTATTCTGCAAGTCCCACGGCTGCAAAGATCAGATTTGTCATTGATGAAAAGGCCTCTGATCTGAAAAAAGAAGGATACCGCCTTTCTGTAAATGAAAAAGGGATCGTGATAACCGCCAGACGCTCCATTGGTTTTCTCTATGCTGTTTACGGGATCCTGCGGGATCACGGCGGGATGCGCTGGCTTTTCCCCGGTGAGGATGGAGAATATTATTCTTATTTGAAAGCTGTCCGTATTCCTTTCGGCACTTCCATACACAATCCCACATTCAATTTCCGTACCATTCATCCCTGCAGTGCGGCGGTCAATTCCCCGAAATGGGCAACTTTCGACTGGATGGTACGCAACAATATGCGTATCTATGATACCCACAATGTTCTGGAATACCCCAAACTGAAAAAAGGGTTGATCCGGCGTGGTGCGGAAACGATCAATGGCGGTCATTGCTTCACCCGTCTGGTAAACGGTGTACACGTGGAAAGGAATTGGAAGGAAAGCAATATATATCTGCAGAAACTTTTCCGGGAGAAAAAAGAATATTTCCCCCTCATCAACGGCAAAAGAGTTTATCTGGACGGACAGAAATATCAGCCCTGTACGGAAAATGAAGAAGTTGTCCGCCTGATGTGCGAAAATGCGAAAAAATGGGTAGGGAAAATGGGGACAAGGGATGGCATCTTTGAGATCTCCAATAATGACGGCACCGGCTGGTGCCAGTGTGAAAAATGCGTGAAAATAGATTCCCCCTACGATAAAAAACACGGTTACCTGACCACCCGCTACTGGACGATCATCAATAAGATCGTCAATGAGTGTTTCAAAGCCTATCCTGATTCAGAGATCTGGGGGATCGCCTATCAGAATTTCCAGGCACCGCCCAAAGATATTCTGCCGGATAAGCGTTTGAGTGTGCTTCTTGCCTTCAACAGAAGATGTTTCCGCCATAAGATCGAAGATAAAAACTGCCTGACCAATCCTTTGTATCTTTCCTGGTTCAAAGGCTGGTTCAAACTGGGCTACCGGTACACCACATGGGAACAGATCAATGCAAATGGTGCTGTTTTCCAGCCGATTGAAGATGTATTTTATGATACATTGCAATTCTATAAAAAGAACAATATGGATGGTTGCTGGATCGAACTGCCTCCTCCGGACGGCAATTACGGAAAACGCTACGATGGAACGATGACCAAAGATACCTGGCGGGCAATGTGGCAAACCGTTTATACAGCAGCACAGCTTATGTGGAATATGGATCAGAGTTATGAAAAACTCTGTGAGGAAGCCAATAAACTTTTCTATGGAAAAGGCTGGGAAGGGGGAATGAAAGAATTCCGGAAACTGTTGACAGAAACCGCCCGGAACACTCCCGGCTGTTTCGGTCACGGGCACTCTTCCCCGCTGGGCAGATGTCTGGATGCTCCCGGCGTACAGGAGAAACTTGTTGCACTCCTGGCACAGGCGGAAAAAGCCGCCGCAAAAGATCCGGACAAACGGGCACTCAAACACGTGCGGGAGGATATGGATATCTTCCGCCGCACCTGGCTGAAAACAAGAGAAGAGTATATCAATAACTACCGGGAAGTACGGGCATACAAAAAGAGTGCCCCTATCAAAATCGACGGGAATATCACGGAAAAAGACTGGAAAAATGCCGACATCGTATCCTCCTTCAAACTCTGCAACGGCAAAGGACTTGCCCCCAACCAGACCTATGTAAGAACGGTCTATGAACCGGAAAACATCTACTTTGCCATTGAAGCAATGGAACCGCATCCGGATAAAATGCTCTGCAATATCACGAAAAAGGATGGGCCTGTCTGGGAGGATAACACATTGGAAATCTTTATTTCCCACCCGGATATGGGAAATAAGTATTATCAGTTCATCGTCAATGCCAGAGGAACACTTTTTGACGGAATACGTACCCCCGGAAGCCGTATTGATCCTGCCTTCAATTCCGGTGCGGAAATCGCAACGAAAATATTGAAAGACCGCTGGGTATTGGAGATCCGTATCCCTTCTGCACCTCTGGGTGAAAAATGTATGGAAGGGGAATCCTGGAAGGTGAATATTGCACGGGGAAGAGTTCTTACCACAATGAAATTCCATGACAACGAAAACAGCACATGGAGCAATGGTTATCCCCACGATGTGGGCAGATTCCATCCGGTAGCCTTCTGCAGAGACCGGAAAGTTGTGGGCAATGCCCGTGCCGAAGCAGATGCAAGAGGCTGGAAAAACGGTTCCTTTCAGGAAGCGGGCAAAAGAAGATTTCCCCCAAACTGGGAAACCCCCGACGGAATTTTCCCCAAAGACTGGATCTTCCCGGGAAAAGGCAAGGCAGCTCTGAAAGAGGAACAGAATGGAAACCGCTATCTGGAAATCAGTCAGGGGCGTATCATTCAGAATTATGATGCTCCCGGGAAAAAATTGAAGATCAATTTCAGAGCAAAGGGAAAGGGGAAATTTCTTCTGGCAGCCTACCGTTATACTGTGCCGGATAAAAATGCGAAAAGAAAGCAGATCGGGGCAAAAATCATCAAAAGTATTACTTTAAATTCCGATAAATGGCAGTATATTAAGGAAACTTTTGAGAGACCGACAGATAAAGAAACCACCGGGATCGCTTTTGTACATCAGGCGGGCAGTATCGATATTGACGATGTTTTTGTTTCCAGAGAACAGAAATAATTAAGGAAGGAAGAACGTTTTTATGCAGTACATCAGAAATCTCTATGACCGTCTTGCAGCAAATGTGGATGAAAACCGTCTGTGGCAGGATATGAAAGATGTCACAGAAAAAGAACTGGGACAGACCTTCACACACTACAGACTTGCAGCAGAATGTGCTTTGGCTAAAATGAAGGAGGCAGGCATAAGTGAGTGTAAACTTCTGGAACTTCCTGCTGACGGGGAAAGTGTATTTCTGGATAAAACCATGCCGCTGGCGTGGGATGTGACAAAGGGGAAACTTTCTGTCATTTCCGGAAAAGGTTTTGAAGAAGGTGAAGTACTTGCCGACTATGAAAAACATCCCTTCAGCATCGTCAAAGGTTCTGCGGCAACAAAAGCAGGCGGTGAAAAACTCAAAATCGTAACGGAAAAAGATTTCCTTGCCGGCAAAGATGTGAAAGACGCCCTCGTTCTTCTGGAACAGACGACCTGGCCCAGAGCCCATATCCTCAACCCTGTGCTGGATAAAGGCGGACGTGGCCTTATTTCCTGTTTCTCCAAAGGTGCGGAAAGATTCCCTGACAGTATCCAGTGGGTGGTAGCCTCCACATCCGGCCCTCACTGGCATCCGGTAAAAGGGGACAGGGAATTCATCTCTTTCAGCATCTCCCTGAATCTTGCCGAACGTCTGCGGAAAAGTGCTTCTCAAGGGGATTTTTATGTTCTTGCGGAATCCGACGGAAAAAGGTATGAGGGCGTTCTCCCCTTTGTTACCGGGATCATTCCCGGCAGACGCAAAGAGGAAGTGTGGCTTTCCGCTCACTTGTATGAACCTCTTGCCGATGACAACTCCACAGGGATCGCAGCAGTGCTGGAAAGTGCAAGAACTATTCTTGCAAACGGCACTCCTGAATTTACTGTAAGACTTCTTTTCGGTATGGAAGTATATGGTTTTGCCGCTTATGCCGCATTGCGGGGAGTTCCTCTCCATAAAGAGGTGCTTGGCGGGATCAACTACGACGGGGTATGCTGTAAAAAGATCGGATTCTATCCTGCCGGCGGAGCGTTGCCCTGGTATGGAAATATACTTTTGAAACTTATCTTTAATTCCCTTACCGGTTACATCAAAAGCCCCCAACTGACATATACCTCCTGCGGCAGATATTTTGATGATATATCCATTTCCGATCCCACTGTCGGAGTGCCTGCGGTATGGCCTCTCAATATGGATATGAGTATTTGGCACAACTCCAGCCAGACACCGGAAAGTGTGGACAGAAAACTTTTTAAAGATTCCGCCCTTCTCAATATTCTTTTTGCCAATCTGATCTCCTCCCCTGTAAAAAAGATGGTAGATTCTGCGGTGGATGCCATGACAAAAGAACTGGAAGATTTCAAAGGAAAACTGGATAAATATGTTTATACCTCCCGTAAGGAGCGTTTTCTTGCAAAAGCCGCTCTTTTCCGCAAGGATATCAAACATTTTGCCATTTCTTCCGGGGAAGAATATGTGGAAAACCTGCTGAAGAAATTTGATGAAAAAGTTGCAGAGCTTTCCGCTGATCTTTCTGACAGTGCAAAAGATTTTGCCATTCTTTCCGGTCTGGAAAATTTGTTCCCTGTCCGCCTTTCTGCCGGACTCCCCAATGACCTGAAAAAAGTTCCGGAAAAAGAGCGTACTCCCATCGGTGTCATGTATGATCCCCTTGCTGTGATGTTTGCAGAAGCCGATGGAAAAAAGAGCGTGAAAGATCTTCTTCTTGCTGCCCAGTATCAGAGTGATGAGGAATGGGATGAAGAGGGAATAAAAAAGATGCTCGACCGCTTCATGTTCTTTGTGAAATGGGGCTATCTGGGAGTATAAAAAAGAAAATTTTATTCCGGCAGGCTGCTTTTCAGAGATAATAGAAAGAAAGTCTGTATAAAAAGAAAAAAGATACTGCGGGATCCTGTCAGGTTTCCCGCAGTATCTTTTTATTTACAGGAAAAATATCTTTTATGAAAAATTCTCATCAAGATGTTTTTTCATATTGGCATAGGAACAGGTGGAACGCAAAGCAAGATATTTAAGTCTTCCTTCCGTTCTGACCAGTTCTTCCACCTTTTTATTGATGGTACCTCTTCCGGTGACAAGCTGTCCCCAGTCCCCGAAACTCCAGCCGGGAGTTTCCAGTCTGTCATAATCGGGTTTCTGCATATTGTCCATCCATTCCTGCGGGAAATATTTCAGCCATCTGGGATTGGAATTGAGCCAGGTGACAGTATAGATCCCTACTGCATTATACTTTACTTCTGTTTCCTTCATCAGAAGGTGGAAGCAGAAGGGCAGATAGGAAGGATCATCAAAAATGGAATAGGGACAGGTTCCGTTGGCAATATGAAAAACCATATATCCGGGCTGGATATGGGGATTGGGGGGATCGTAAGTCAGACTGCCGCAATGCCAGGAGGCAGGAGCTTTGATCCCCACCGCATTGGGGTAGTTGATCTCCGCCCGTTCCCGTGCGTGATCTTCCACACTTTTCCACATCTCCTCCTCAAAATCTTCTGCGGAAAGATGGGATAACTCATCGGCTTTCGCAAGGATCTTATTACAGGCTGGATTATCCCACTTTGTCTGGTAATCCGTGTAATTCAACCCATGATACAGAGCCGGAGTATGATCCCGGATGATCTCACCAATGGAGTTCTCCGGGAACTTTTTCTCCAGATATTTCTTTGCGAAAAAGAAAGAAAGGCGTACCATCCCCCTGACATATTCAAAATGTTCTTCAGGAGTTTTTAATTCGACTTTCGCCATTTTTCACCTTTTTGTTCAGAAATCGTTACGCACCTTGACGGGTTTGCCGGTGTGGGCGGATTCGATAGCGGCGGCACAGGCGGCAACCGTTCTTGCTCCTTCCACCACGTCAGCACTGTTTTTGGCACCGCGGAGAATGATATCTGCCATAAGTTTCACCTGGGATTCCACGTTGTGGTTGTTGACTTCCACGGGGATGTCGATGAAGGGGGTGGAATCTTTATCGCAGGCAAAGAAGGGAACGCTGGAAAGCTGCATTTTACCGGAAAGGTTGTCGCAGATAATGGTTCCTTTTGTACCGTAGAACACGCTTCTCATGGTGTAGGGACGGGAGAGACCTGTGGAACACATGACTTTACCGATTACGCCGTTTTTGAATTTGTAAAGGGCAAAATAGGAGTCAAAATCGATGGGCCAGTCTGCAAGACCTTTTTTGGTACCGTAGGCAAAGGATTCATCAATAAGATCATCCACAGCCCAGCGGAGGAAGTCCACAGCATGGCAGCCACCGCCCAACATGGGGTCACGTCTGGCATCTTTTCTCCAGCCGCCGATACCGCCTACATGACGGTAGTTATGAGCATATTCGGTTTCTGCCATAAAGAGTTCACCGATATCACCTCTTGCGATCATCTTTTTGGCAAGGATGAAGGCGGGAGTATATCTGGTGGGGTGGGCGATCATAAAGTTCTTTCCGGTACGGCGGACAGCTTCTGCGATAGCGGCAGCTTCCCCCAGATCCAGAGTCATGGGTTTTTCGCAGAGAACGTGTTTGCCTGCTTCCATAAGGGCAATGGACTGTTCCGCATGGAAATAGTCGGGAGAGGTAACGGAAACCACATCGATTTCAGGATCGTTGACCACTTCTTTGTAATCATAGTATCTTCTTGTGGTATTGGCAAGATCGCAGTCGGCAAGTCTTGCTGCCATATGGGGGGGCAGAGGTTCGGGCAGCGGATCGCAAACCGCAACAAGATCATAATCGGGAGTTGTTTTGAATGCTTTGACATGGCGGAAACCTTCGCCGAGACCGATGACAGCAGCCTGTAATTTACCGTTTTTCATAATTTCTCCTTTTTCTTTGTTTTCCGGTACTCTTCCATACCGGATATTTTTGAGTTATGGTATTACTATACTCACCATACCTATGGATTGCAAAGATATTTTCCATAAAAAAGTTGCTTGAAATGATATAAAACAACATTATTTTGATACTGGAAGCAAAAAGTATGAAAAATACAGAAGAAAAGTTTGTGAATTTCTTTGCTTTTTTTTCTCTCTATGCTATATTTCCCACTGTAAATCATTCAAAAATAATAAAGGACAAAAAATGCCCGGCAATGTAAACAGCACGACTTCCTATTTTGACGATCTTGTCATCCGGTCAGTAAGTGACGTGGAATTTTCCGGCAGCTATATGCACCATCCATCTATGAACAAGGCGGGGATTTTCTCTCTGGAAATGATTGCAGAAGGGGAAGTATTGCTGGAACTGGAAGAAAAAACACTGCACCTGAAAGGCCCTGTTCTTTTCTGGAACGGGGACTTTTCCAGCTATTTCTGTTTTCACCACCTTCCTGCCAAAAAGCACTACCGCCATTTGTGGATCGACTTTACAGGCGAACGGGGGAGACGGATCATAACTTCCCTTCAAAATACTTTCCCGGCAGGTTTTGTCCCCCTTCAGCGGCAATCCTCCACCGCCCTGCTTTCCATATTCGAGGAGTTATACAAAATCTTCCACCAGCAGGAAGGTTACGACAGTTCCGGGGCAGTCCTTATGATCGAAAAACTGGTCTATCTTACTCTGGAAGCAGGCAACCGCCTGCCCCGTCTTCAGGGAGATCCATTCAATCTTTCCCGTATTTATGACTCTTTCCGGTATGAACCCTTTCAGGAATTTGATATAAAAGAACTGGCTGCATCAAGAGGGATATCCATCGTATATTTAAGAAAACTTTTCAAAAATAAATTTTCCATTGCCATAGGCGACTATGTATTCCGGATGCGTATGCACAGTGCCGCAGAGATATTGAAAACAGAAAGTTTCCGTATTACAGAACTTGCCGACAAATGCGGTTTCTCCACGGTTTCCGCCTTTTCCAATGCCTTCCGCAGAGTATTCGGGATCTCTCCGCGTACCTACCGGCAGAAGGCGGAAAAACGCCCGGTCAAACAGAAAGAAATCTGAAAAATACAGTCAAAGTATTTTTCTTACTTTACAAACATATCCGCCTGTTGTAAATAACAGAGAAAATCCTCTCTGGTCTGGTCATGCCCACCTGTCCGGTAATGGAAAGATATATCCCCATACACACACTCATCCGGCAAAAGCATATCTTCCTTTTTAAAACCTTCTGAACCGAAAAGTTCATATACTTCTGAAGCAGCTTTACAGGCAAGAAATTCCCCTTTGGGATCGGCATAAAAATCTTCCGTTGCCGTTCCCACAGCAAGAGGGCGGGGAGCAATAAGAGCAAGAAGTTCATGCTGATCTACGGGAAGAAGTTCCTCTTTATTGATAAAATCCGCAGTCCGCCGGATAAACCAGCAGGCAGTATTTCCTTCCCGTCTTTCATAAAATCTGTGCTGGGAAAGATTTTCCCCGATCTTTCTTTTATGCAGACACCCTCCCCCGCAACCGGAATCATTGGAAACGACCATAGCAAAACGCTGATCCAATGCTCCTGCCCACAAGGCAGTTTTCCCCAAACGGGAGTGTCCGTGAAGAATAACTTTATTTCTGTCGATCTCTTTCTGATTTTCCAGACAATCCATGGCTCTGGAAAGCCCCCATGCCCATGCACCGATCACAGAATATTTTTCCCAAATGGACTCATATTCACAAGGCTCGAAAAAGAGTTTGAATATACTGTAAGGCTCTGAAAACATTCTGTCAAAATATATATCCTGATAACAAACCGTAGCAGAAGCATACCCTCTTTCCATAAGCATTTTATGCTGCCAGCGATCTGTTTGTACTCCTCTTTCTCCGCATACGGGGATCCTCTCCGGACTTCTTCCCGTAAAAAGCACATCCTCTTCATAAGTTGTGGTATGATTTCCTTTGAAATTCAATCCCAGAAATACAGGAACTTTTCCTTTTGCAGAGGCAGGAATATATAAAAGCATGATAAAAGAGTGACTTTTACCATTCTGCATGGCACACTTTATCTCTATTTCCCTGCGTACGGCACGCCCATTCAGAGCGTCTTTCTTTTCAGCCAGAACCTTGAATTCCAGTTTGTCCGGACGGGGAAGCTCCTCGCCATACTCAATATCTTTGAAAAGCTGTAAAATCTTTTCCCTCCGGGAATTCATCCATTCCACCGGCGTTGCTACTCTCCCTCCATCCTCTTTTTCCAACGGATCGGGAAGGATATAAGAAGCAGCAAACTCCTCCTCAAGAGGATAAGGTTTACTTTCCGGAAACATATAAAATCCTTTCCTGCTGTATTATAAAAAATCACTCATTTTGTACAGGTTGCCCGAATCCGCCCTGTCCGCCGTATTCCCGGGGAATCAGCCAGGGCTGCAGATCCATGGAAGAATCTTTGTAAAGGATATACTCCAGCATCCTTTTATTGATATTTTTTGCTTTCATAATGGAAGCAAGAAGCTGCTGTAAGGAAGATATGGCGGAGTCATCCTTCTGCATCTGCGCAAGAACCAGCATTTTACATACCGGAACGACCGCCAGCGGCCAGTTCCGGGCTTCTTTTTTATATTCAGAGAACGCCTCATCATATTTTTTCAATAAACTATAGGCATCTCCCCGGAAAAGATGGATATTGCCATATTCAGGAATATGCTTTGACTGCATAACATCTGTAATTTCCAGAGTAAGGACGGGGTCTTTAAGGATCATACGGGAAAAAGATAAAAGAGCATAGGTCTGCGTGTAGCCTTCCGGATAGACTTTCAGGATATTTTTTACGATCTCCTTACTTTTCTGCGGAGTAAATCTTTTTGTCATAAGATCCTGCACGCGGCAGGAGGCATAAGTGCTTCTGGCAATCATACTGAAAGCAAGCAGAAACAGAATACACCCGCAGAAAATACTCATACGGGAATAAGAGCTTTTAAGAAAAGTATTTTTCTCTGTACTTTTCTTTTGAACAAAAAGTGTTCTGTGCCATAAAATACCAAGCAAAGATAATTCAATAATATTGGTAGGCCAATTTACAGATACCACATCCAGCATGGCGTGAAGCGTAAGAACAGCCGTACCGGAAAAATACAGCAGAACCGGAAGAGATTCTTCTTTCTTCCACAATCGGACAGCCGTAACAATAAGAGGATAAAAATGAAGCAGCATCCAGCAGATCCCGCCCAAAACGCCGAAAGAAGCAAACATGAAAAGAATTTGATTATGAGGATGGCCGGAACGTGTGGCAACATGCTTCTTCAAAAAGAGTTCCAATGGCTTATACTTTACAAAAGCATTTTCAAAAGATTGTCCTCCTACCCCGGTCAAAGGATGATCTGCAATCATATTTACTGCCCCTTCCCAGAGGACTGTTCTTTCATCGTATGCCATGCGTCCAGCAAGGCGGTCAACGCCGTAACGGAGGAAAAGAAAAGTACCCACAATGATACAGACAAGCCCGGTAATAAAGAATACTCTGCGGAATTTTTCAGGAAGATAACAGAAAAACAGAAAAACCGCCACAGCAAGAACCGCAAGAAGACATGCCGCAGACCGGCAGTAAAGAAAATATCCAAACCCGATAAAAGCAGGAATACAGCACAAAATCAGACTGAAGAATTTGGAATATTCCTTCTTCCGTAAAAAATCATAAAAAAGCAGAACCACAAAAGGTGTCGCCACAGCCAGAACAGCAGCACTCCAGTTGGAATTGCCGGAGATACCGGTCCTCCAGAAAAACGGCAACTTGTAACTGAAACGGGCAATAACCATCTGAATCAGATTCCATGTCCACAAAACCAGCAGGAAATATGGAAAGAATTTTTCCACATCCTCCTTATATGCACAGACAAAAAAAGGGATCATAAGGAAAATAAGGTTATTCCCCACACATTCAAAAGAGTACCCGGGAATGAAAAAACATTGTCCGAAAGCAATCAGAAAGAAAATAATAAATGCCGCCAAAGCCCATTTTTTCATACGGCCCAAAAGATCTGCCAACCGTTCCGGTGAAAAAAAGATCAATGAAGAAGCAAGAATACTTACAGCTCCGCAGCTTGCAAAAAGCATGGGCCAGGGCCGGTACGGGGCAAAATAAATACTGGGATTGAACAATAATACAAAAAAGAAAAAAAGACCTGCTGTGAAATATGATTTTTTTTCATGCAACAAGGTCAGAAATGCAAAATCAGAACTTTTTTCAACGGGAGATGCCATAATTTTCCCCTTTTGTTTTCCGGACTGAAAAAGACCACCCGCAAATCAGAAATAATACTTGATCACAGCCCCGGCTTTCAACCGTTCACCATAGGAACGGCGGATCTTGATCCGTTCCGCATTTTCAAGATGCAGCCGGATTTTTTCTGCAACATTCTCATAAGGAATTTTCTTTTCCGCAGTAATATTTTCCACACGGATAAAATAATACCCTTCCGGAGTTTCTACAGGACCGGGCATATCCCCTATGGCAGCCTTCTGCAAAACAGCGGAAAATTCAGGACGCAGTTTATCTTCATCCACATCCCCCATATTTCCGCCCTGTTCTGCACCGGGAGCATCAGAATATGTACGGACAAGAGAAGCAAAATCCTCACTTTTTTTAATTTGTGCAATCTCTTTTTTCAGCTTTTCACATACTTTTACAGGGTCGTCCGCACTCTTATTGCCTTTCTTGGCAATAAGCAGAAGAGCCAGAGAATACTTCCTGGGTTCCGTCCAGTCCCGGGGATTGTTTTTATAGTATTCATAAACCTCTCTGGGGGTAATGAATACCGGTCTGTCACAGGCATCCATGATCAAAACATCCACGGCGATCTTTTCTTTAAGTTTATCCCGCAGGATATCCAGACTGATCCCCATCTGCCGTGCCTTCTTTTCCAGCCCCAGTCTGGTACCGCCGCCCATTGTAACAGCAAGCTGATCTGTGAGACGGTCGATATACTGCCTTTCAATAGGGAACGGACGGCGTTTATATTCCTCATACACAAGTTTGCGTATGATGATCTCTTCCACGACCTGCCGGCGGAGTTTTTCCACTTCAGAATACAACCGTTCCCCGGAATACATATTTGCCAACCGTACTTCGGCAGCACTTGTTTCCATAAGCACGTCAAGAAGAGTAACTGGCTGACCGTTTACGGAAACAAGCACAGAATCCTCCTGCTTTTCCCCCACTGAAGCAACTTTTCCCTTCCCGGAAGTTTCCTCTGCAAACGACTGCAAAGAAAGAGCAAAAAGAAAAGTCAAAGCAAGAAAAGATACTTTTAAGATATGAAAAGAGTTCTTTTTCATTATCCTGCCTTTTTTCCGTATATGGTCAATAAAGGATCTGAAAAATTATTCTTCAGTCAGAATTGAATAGATTTTTTCTTTGTCGTCGCCGGCAGCGATCACAGAAGCAACGATCTCTTTATTTTTCAGCTTGCAGGACATGCTGCCCAGGATCTTGAGATAGGCTTCCTGTTCTTTTTCGTCAGCGGCGAGAAATACGATGAGTTCAACGGGTGCACCGTCGAGGGTCTTGTAGTCGGCGATGGGAGTAGTGCAAACCCCGACGATTACCAGGCAAGAGCCAACATTATGTGGGCAGG
>JAZKZE010000016.1:0-15719 GCA_045612485.1 Victivallales bacterium
ATCAATAAGGGCTGTCCCTTTATCAATGCTTACCACTTTTGCTGAAAGTCCAACACACATTTTATGCTCCTTATGTTTGTATTTTTTATGGTCTTTTATTCAGTATATTCATTGCCGCAACAGCCTGTCCCAGGGCGATACCGCCGTCATTGGGGGGGACAAGACTGTGGCAGAGGACTTTGAAAGAACGCTGGAGAAGTTTTGTTTTTACAAGTTTCAGAAGAAGAGAATTCTGGAATACCCCGCCGCTTAATGCACATACATCCAGACGGGTCTTTTCCCTTGCCTTTTCACATGCCTTTACAATAAGTTCCGCAAGATTTTCATGGAAAAGGAAAGCGGCCTTTTCCCTGTTGCCTTCCTGTAAATATATATCCGTTATTTTTCTTACAAGAGAAAATGTATCCAGAATGATTTTCCCCTCCTGTTCCAATATTCCGCAGGAAAATTCTTCCTTGTTTCCTTTATATTGCAAAGCGGCAAATTGCAGATCCATAGCTGCCTTTCCTTCAAAGGATGAACTTCTGCAAAGTCCCAGAATGGCACTTACGGCATCAAATAATCTTCCGCTGCTTGTGGAAATCACAGTATTGAGCATTTTATCCGCCATCATGGAAATAAATTTATACTCTTTTTCCGTACACAATTCCAATTCTGCTGCTTTTGCGCCTCCCTGCTCCCCGTAAATGGAATGGAAGAGGGATGCTCCGATCCGCCATCCCTCTTTTGCTGCCATATCCCCGCCGGGCTGACGGAAAGGGGCAATACAGCCCAGTCTTTCAAAACCATCCAGTGTGCAATGAAGGATCTCGCCGCCCCAGATGGTTCCGTCTGTACCGTAGCCGGTACCGTCGAAGGATACGCCGATGACCGGGGAAAGAAAATCATTTTCCGTCATACAGGAAAGAATATGGGCATAGTGGTGCTGGATCTTCAGTAACGGCAAGTTCATCTCTTCTGCTGCTGCAACCGTATTATATCTGGGATGCAGATCACAACAGACCATTTGCGGACTGCTTTCCAGAAGTTCCCCCATCCGGACAACAGATTCCTTCAATGCGGCACAGCTTCTCATATCCCCCATGTCTCCAATATAGGAGGAGGGATAAAAGAGGGCATCTTTGCCGATGCAGAAGGTGTTTTTCAGTTCCCCGCCTATCCCCAGAACACATCCTTTCCACTCTTTGGAAAGGATAAAGGGCAGCGGCGCATAACCTCTGGAACGGCGGATCATGTAAGGAGTATCTTCCACGATCTCCATAACAGAGTCATCTGCCCGCAGGAGGATCTTTCTATTGTGGGAAAGGATAAGATCACAGAAAGAACCGATCTCTTTTATGGCATCTTCATCATTGCGGCAGATGGGCGCACCGGAAACATTGCCGCTTGTCATAACCAGTACATCAGTAAAAATAAAGTCTTTATTTTTCTCCTTCCCGCAATCAAAAAGCAGCATTTGCAGGGGGGCATAAGGAAGCATGACCCCTAAAGTGGGATTCCCCGGAGCAAGAATGGCAGGAAGGGAGCTATCAGCACGCTTTTTCAGAAGGATGATGGGTTTCTGGTGACCGGTAAGGAGTTTTTCCTGTACCGGGGAAGTGATACACTCTTTCTGGACCGTTTCCAGATCCGGCATCATTAAAGCAAAGGGTTTATGGGGCCGGTGTTTCCGTTCCCGCAGAAGAGCAATGGCTTTTTCATTTCTTCCGTCACAGCAGAGATGGAAGCCGCCGATCCCCTTTATGGCAACGATCTTTCCTTCCATAATACTTTCCCGGATCTTCTGAATGGCGTAAAGCCCTTTTTCCTCTCTTCCGATGATATACATTTCCGGACCGCAGGAATTACAGCATACCGGCTGGGCATCATATCTTCTTGTTTCCGGTGTAATATACTCCTTGTGACACGTTTCACACATGGGAAATTCCCCCATTGTGGTGCGTTCCCGGTCGTAAGGCATACTTTCCAGAATGGTCAGACGGGGGCCGCAGGAGGTACAGTTGATGAAGGGATGCAGGTAACGGCGGTCTTTCGGATCATACAGTTCTTTTCTGCATTCGGGACATGTGGCAATATCCGGGGAAACAAATATATCCCCCTTCTCTCTGGAACTTTCAATGATCTCAAAAGTATCTTTACTTTCCATTTCCACTTCTTTATTATCCACACGCAGAATGGTGGAACGGGAAGGCGGATCATGTTCCAGTTTCTTCAGGAATTCCTGTTTCGCCTTTTCATCCCCCTGTAAAAATACTTCCACAAAAGAGCCTCTGTTTGCCACGCTTCCCCGCAGATCCAGAGACAGAGCAGTACGGCTGACAAAGGGTCTGAACCCTACTGCCTGAACGATGCCGTATATTCTGATGTGAGAAGTCTTTTCCATTTTTATATACTCTCTTCCAATGTTCCGGAAACTGCAAAGTGGGTGAATGGGATGAATTTTGTTTTACTGTCCCGTTTCAGGAATTTCCGGAATTTCCTGTCAGCAACAAGAAGATCATAAGAACCATTTTCCAGTTCAGAAAAAAGATCATCCTCCCCGGCAAAGGAAATATCCTCTCTTCTCCCGTATTCCGGAAGATATTTAAAGAAAGTCCCTACCTTTACTTCCCAATCCTTTCCCTCTTTTTCCAGTTCGTTTCTTACCGCATTTGCCGCAAACTGCTGATGGATGACAAGGACTTTTTTCCTTCCTTCTTTTCCGGAACTCTTTCTCCATTCTTCCAGTTCTTTTTTCAGTCTGGAAGGAAGATACGGGCAAAGGACTTCAAAGGGAGTCCCGTACTTTTGAGAAAGATATTCCGCCGCTTCCAGTCCGTCCGGGGCTGTCACGATATTTTTTTCACAGCAGGAGGCATTTTGAATTGCATCAAGGTCCGCACCCATTCCGTAACAGAAAATATCCTCTTCCTTTTCCCCGATCCCCCTGGAGACAAGAGCTTCGGAAATGAGTTTTCCGGCATCATTTCTGCTGAAATCCAGAGGGGTTGCCCCCCAGACGCCAATTCTGCCCTTCTGTACTTCACTTTTCTCTTTTGCAAAAGTTTTCAGTAATTCCAGATAAGCACGGCTTGCTCCAGCATCATAAAAAGCCGTTCCTTTGCTTTCCACGGCAAGACAGTTTTTTCCGTTGGAACGCTTTTTCACCATTCTTTTCAATGCCCCGAAATCTGTGGCGATGATCGCAGGAACGGGTGTCCCCACCAGTACGGCAAAGGGGGTACCGGTTTCTTCCATAGCCCGGGCTACTTTTCCTGCAAGGCGTTCATCCTGCCCGAGAATGGCATCCATATCTCTTAAAGCGGCACTGAAAAGGGCGCATTTATTTTCAAACCAGCGGGGTTCATCAAAGCCGCAGATATTGCCGGTACAGCCACCGGCATCACAGATGACGATAAGCCCTCCAAGCTCAAAAAATACGGAAACAGCTCCGGAATGATCCGGGGCGAAAGGGGAAAGAAGTGTCAGAAGTTTTTTCATTTTTTATTTCCTCCTTTTTTCATTGCTTCCGCAAGGGAAAGAAAAAGTTTCTTTACTCCCGCATAGCCGAAAAACTGTTCCTCCCCGTTCCAGGGGATCCCGGGTGTTGTTTTATGGTAAAACATGGCATCTTTCCCCAATACGGCATGAGGAGTATTTTCCTCTGTTTCCTCATACATAAGCATGGTGGGGGATAAATTACTGTAAATTTTTGTTTCCGGACTCAATGCGGCTATTTTTTTAACATAGACAAAATTTCCCTCTCCCAGAGTACCGAAGATCTCTTTTACGGCAAAACCGTAACGCAGAAGGGATAAAGCAATTTCAAAGGGATCACCGTTGAGCCATTCCCCTACGGAAAAAGAGATCATTCCATATTCATTTCTGAATGAAGTTACCGCCTTTGCCGCTTCTTCATATTCTTTTGTATCATCCACAGAAAATCCGGCAGCCTGCCCCAGAAGGAAATACTGTTTTCTTATTTTTTCAATATCATAACTTCTGGTAAGTTCAATATAGGGGATCCCCAATCTTTTTTCCAGATCCGCTGCCGCATATCTTGCCTCCGGATGCAATACGAGATTGAAGTTTGCCTCCGCCATTTTTTCATATTGGGCAAAATCAGTGCAGCGGGCTATTTCCCTTATATTTTTCACCCCTGCCTGCTGTAAAATGGAATATAATTCACAATCACTCTGCAAGGGGGAAAAGTATCCGAGAATATTTACCGCATCCCCTTTTCTTTTTGCTTTCTTCAAAAGAGAATAGATGCTTTTGCGTACAGAAACCATTGGCGGAAGTCTGCCTTCCCTTGTCAGAGCATACATGTAACAGGGAACTACCGGGATATTTACTGCTTCTTCACATTTCCGGCAGACTCTTTCCATATCCGTACCGAGAAGTGCATCCACACAGGTTATGCAGATCATTACTGCCGAAGGTTTCTTCTCCTGTAAGGCGCAGACCTCTTTTACCGCATCCACGATTTTGTAAAGATGACGTCCGGTAACGATGTCGGTTTCATCCTGTAAGAGATAATACATCCTGTCTGCATATTCGCCATCTCCGCTCATTGCCGCTGTATTTCTTCCGCAGCAGCGGGGGGCGACAAGAAGCATCACCGATCCGGGAAGAGCAAGTCCTGCCCGTTTCACACCGAACCCCTGGGCTCCGGGAGAGTTGTAAGCAAGGGTGGCAGGGGAACTGTAAACCAGATTTTTAGAGGAAAGCAATTCGGAAGGGATATTTTCCTTTCCCCTCTTCACCACTTCCTCTGCTGTATAAAAAACTGCCTTACTCATTTTCTTTCCTGTCCTCTTCCGCTTTCAGCAATTTATTTGCCAGAGCAAGAAATTCTTTGCTTACAGGAGAATCTTCCGCTCCTTCCACAACGGTCATATTCCGGTCTTCCCAGTAGATGATCTCGTTACTTCTGGGAATATCTGCCACGATCTGAAGACCATTTGCGTCGGCAAAGGTACGCACTTTTTCTTCCTCGTTTTCCACACTTCTTCTGTTGAGGACGATCCCGAATACTTTTGCATAACCTCTGTCTGCAAAATTTTTTACTGCATTATGGATATTGTTTGCGGCGTAAAGAGCCATTTTTTCCCCGGAGGAAACAATAAGGACATGAGAGGCATAATTTTCCCGTATGGGGGCGGCAAATCCTCCGCAGACCACATCGCCCAGTACATCATACAATACCACATCCGGCTTGTATGTTTCAAAAAGTTCCAGATCTTCCAGAAGAGAAAAAGTGGTGATGATCCCTCTTCCGGCACAACCAAGCCCGGGGGTGGGACCGCCGGTTTCAATACACAATACACCGCCGAAACCTTCTTTGGCGATCTCTTCAAGTTTGTTTGGTTCCCGGTCGTGTTCCCGGAGAAAATTCATTACCGGAGTCACTCCGTCGCCGTGAAGAAGATTGATGGTGGAATCCGCTTTGGGGTCACAGCCGATCTGAATGACTTTTTTCCCCAGACGGGCAAAGGATGCGGCAAGATTGGCGGTCACGGTGGATTTTCCGATGCCCCCTTTTCCATATATGGCTACTTTCAGCATAAAATATCCCTCCATTGCAATAATTCCCGTGCCGCAAGAACTTTATTTTCCCTTCTGAAGCAGCGGCCGGAAAAGGCTTCATGAGGTAAAGGTATAAACGGTTGATTTTCCGGAATGACCGCCTTGTAAAAGGGGTCGGCAATAAGTGTTCCTGTCTTTGCAAGTATTTTCCTTAAAGAATCCTCACACTCTGCAATCATATCCGCGTTTTTCCGGTAAAGGGATGGCTTCAGCTCTTCCGGAAGGATCACACTGGAAGGGATGGAAAGCTCTTTTTCCAATGCACAGGCAAGAGATGAGGCAAAAATGCTTTCATGGATGATCGCCGGAGCTTTTTCCCTCTTTTCCGGAATAGAACGGTCATAAAGACAGCTGAAAGAATTTTCCCCCGTTCTGATTGCCTTTCTCAACTCTTGAGCAATATGTTTTGCATACATTTTCCCCAGCGGCACGCCGGTGACATAAGGCGTATGGAACCGGTCAGAAAGAAATTCCGCAGCAGCAAGCCCGCAGGAGGAAATGACCAGATTTACCTGCGCTTTTCCTGCGGAAATGATCTCTTCAAAGGAAGAACCCATACTCATACAGGAGATCACATCAAACCCTTCTTCCATAAGGAATTTTCTTATGTTTTCCATTGTTCCATTGATGGAAAAGTCCAGAGGTGTCGCCCCTATGATATTCACCGAAGGATGCAAAGTTTTTTCCACATTTTCCCTGCAGAAATACTGTAAGAAAGCAAGAAGGGAATCCGATGCCCCTTTCAGATAAGAATTCATGCCGTTGGTATGGATGGGAAATACCGGAAGAAGTGTTCTTTCCCGTATCTCATCAGCAATGGCGTCAAGATCGGTTCCTGTCATTACCGGCATGGGAGAAGCGGCAAGTGTGATGAAACGGGGGGATAACTCCTTTGCTGCCTTGCATACATCCTCAATAAGTCTTTCATCATTTCCCAGAATAACATCTGTTTCTGTAAGACCGGAAATATAGATCATGGAATCCATCTGATACCATCTGGGTTCATCATGGGTGGAATAAGTGGAGTTGCAGCCGGAGGCATCATGGATGACGGTCATTCCCCCAAGCTCATAAAGCATGGAGGCAGTTCCGGCTGTATCGGAAGAATATATGGAAAGAGTTCTTGTTGTCTGTTTCATAATAAGCAGCTCCCGCATCCCAGACCTTTGATCTGGATGATTTGTTCCGTATTTTGCGGTGTTTCAAAACTTTCCACCATTTTTTCCGCAAGACGGATGATCCCGTCAAACCCGAAAAGTGAAGCATCGGCGATCATATTTACAAAGTAGGGTGTCCGGGCAAAATATGCCGCCCCCTGTCCTATGGCAAGGATTTTTTCCTCCCCCTTATTGACCCCTTTTCCGGCAAAACGCATTTTGGCGTTGACCGTGGAAGCGATCATAAGAGAGGGATGATTTTTCTTCAGGAAGAAAAAGTCCTCTTTTTCCTCTCCTGTGAAAGCATCTGCATGGATCCTTGTCACATGGAATCCTTTTTCCAGAAGCAGTCTTGCCATTCCCAAAGGGCGGAATGTTGCCGTGTGATCTATACTTACTGCTGTGTTTCCGATGATCTCTTTTGCCTTCTGTAAAGCCTGATCCGCCTTTTCCTCCATTTTCCGGAACTCTTCTTCCGCTGGCGGGGTGATCTTCAGTTCTTCAGCAAGACGCGTTAAATTATGGCGTATTTCCCTGTAGGAATATGTCACAGGAAGGTGCAGAGTTTTTCTTCCCAGTCTTTTCTGCAAGGCTTCCCCGGCATGACGCCCGGGAGGGATATTGGTAATGAAAAGAGGACTTTTTGCCAGAGCAAGATATTCCTCATAGGTCTTGCATAAGGGGAGATCCCGTACAGTAAAAGAGTTTTCTTCCAGCATTTTCACATGATCGGCAGTTTTCATAAAGGCGTGATCGTTGCCGATAAAGGATACACTTTTTTCCCCAATAGGAGTATCTTCCTTCAAGGCATCGTATATCTGTCTTCTCATCACCTGATCCGGGGTGAGTCCGCTTTTCCGCATGGTGGGGTGCATGTAGCCATCTATAAAATCCACTTCCGGGAACCTCTGACGCAATTTTTCCAGTATGTCGGGAAAGTCGATACCGGCAAAAAGCTGGATACAGCTCAATACCACCATCACCGCCGGCGGCAGTTTTTTCTTTTCTTCCAACTGTTCCAGAATGTGGGTGACCCCTTCGGTGATCTCATCTTCTATTCTTCCATTGAAATAATCATTTTCCTCCAGAGTGACAAAGGACATTCTTTCCATTTCCATCATTTCGCCGGCGGTAAGGATCACGCCCCGCAGGCACCCTCTGGCACAGGCATAGATCTGATGCAGACCGGGAACAAGCATGGCTGTATGCACGATATTCCAATGCCCTCTTGCAGGCATATTGTATTCCAGCCCAGGTTCAAAAGGGGTGGGATACTGTGCTTCTTTTATGGATATTTCCGCGCCCTTCATATCCATTCTGCCATTGATCTTTTTCAGCATTTTGCCTTGATCCCCCACTTTTTCAGGATATTTTCCGCAAGGAGAGTATATTCTTTTGCCGCAGGAGAATCCGGAAACGCCTCACATACACATTTATTGAGTCTTTCCGCCTCCTGGATATCTCTGCTTCTCCCGATCCTGCCCGCAATGGAAGAGTGAAAATCCTCTGCAAGAACTTTTACATTCTTCTCCTCATCAGGTACATCCCGGCAGTTGAGAATGAATCCCCCCAGTTCCGCATAGGATCTTTTACGGAAAAGATCCACCGCCATAGCTATATTTCCGGCAGCATAAATACTCATTTTCTCTCCGGATGTCACAATATATACCTCATGGGCATACCCTTTTCTCATAGGCATGGAAAAGCCGCCGCAGACCACATCCCCCAGAACATCGTATAATACGATATCCGGTTTATAGACCTCATACGCGCCCTTTTGTTCCAGTTTTTCCAGTGCGGCAATAATTCCTCTTCCGGCGCAGCCCATGCCGGGAACGGGGCCTCCCGCCTCCACGCAGAGAACGTTGTCATCCCCTTTAAGAACCATATCCTCCAGAGAAAAATTATCATTATATTTGCGGATCAGATCCAGTACAGTTCCCATTCTCTTTCCGCCGTGATGTACGGAAGTGGAATCGGCTTTGGGGTCGCAGCCGATCTGCATGACCTTCAAACCCATTTTTGCAAAAATGGCGGCAAGATTGCTGACAGTAGTGGATTTTCCGATCCCGCCTTTGCCGTAAAACGCTATTTTCAACATTTTTTTCTCCCGTAAAAAAAAGAGAACAGACACAATACGCCTGTTCTCTGAAATGACCGTAAAAGTCTTTTTATCAGAGCTTCCCCCTCAACAATTTCTGTTTCGGTGTCAGGCTGATATATTTGTTATTCAAATTACTTCATTCCCGCATATACGGCTTTGGCAGTGACCCCATCCAGACGCCCCAGTTTTCCGGCAAGAGTATTGATTTTATCTGCCGGGGCATCCAGCATAATGGAAATGATATTCACATTCCGTTCTCTGTAAGGAAGTCCCATTCTGCCGATGATGAAAGAATTGAACTCATGCAGGATCCCGTTGATTTTCTCTGCCGACTCCCTGTTTTCCACAAGGATGGCAAGGACAGCGACCCGGTTCTCCATGATAAATTCTCCTTTCATTTTCCGTATATTGATAATATAATATCTTTTAAAAAAAATGCAAGAAAAATGCCTTGTTTTTTCCGCAGATTTCCGGCAGTGAAATTGCCGGAAAATCAAAATCATATTACATATATTACAATTTTTTTTACATATTTTTTAAATAATAAAATTTGTATTTGCTTTACAACGGGTTAAATTACGCTATAAAGAAGTGCGTATCCAATCATTTAACACAGGAGAACAATATGAAAAAGAGTTTTACTCTCATCGAATTGCTTGTAGTTATTGCCATTATCGCCATTCTTGCCGGTATGCTGCTGCCAGCCTTGAACAAAGCAAGAGATACGGCAAAAAGTATCAGCTGCCAGAGCAATAAAAAACAGACCGGGCTCGTCCTGAATCTCTATGCTTCCGATTACAAAGACTGGTCGATCGGGGCACAATATACTTATTGCAAAGCCGACCCGAATCACTCTTCCGCCTATTACCAGTGGCATAGTTTGCTTTCCGATTTCGGATATGTGAAAAAATATGGCTCTGCGGAACGCAAAGGGATCCTTTCCTGTGCTTCCATCAATCCATCCCAGAGCCAGGTCGCCTGGTGCATGACTTCCATCAATACCAATCTTGCAGGCGACGCAGCTTATGAAGATACAAAAATAAAATATATTTCCATACACAATCCCAACGGAGGAAATGCCACAACGGGAAATCCCTGTGCATTTTTCAAACCTTCCAGTATGCCCAAAGGGACAAGTATGATCTACTGGGCGGGAGATGCGTTGAATTTTTCCGATCAACCTGCATTTCCCCATAGTAAACACTCCAACATGGTCTTTGTGGACGGTCATGCTGAAGGCGTGCATATACGGTATATGAAAGGGCTTATTTACATTTCACCAAGACCGAATCCCAACGGTGTCGGCTTGTCCAATCCCAATATTTTCATGGCGAATATTCAGGGTAACAAGAGGGAATATCCCTTCCGGTTGATGAAAAAAGGCAGGTATTGATAAAAATTTTCCGGCGTGCTGTTAAAAAGAGTGCATCTTATAAAGAAGTTTGTAGTAACCGTCTTCCTTCTGCAAAAGTTCTTCATGGGAACCGCTTTCCACAAGAATGCCGTTTTTCATGGCAAAAAGCCTTTCCGCATGTTTCACCGTGGAAAGACGGTGGGCTATAATGAGGGTCGTCCTGTTCTGACAGAGCCGTTCCATGGATTCCTGCACCAGTTCCTCTGACTGATTATCCAATGCACTTGTAGCTTCATCAAAAATAAGGACAGGGGGATTTTTGAGAAATACTCTTGCAATGGAAATACGCTGTTTCTGCCCTCCGGAAAGCAGGATACCGTGTTCCCCCACCTTTGAGTCGAATTTTTCCGGAAGAGTCATAATAAAATCATAAATATTGGCATCTTTTGCCGCACGGATCATCTCCTCTTCCGTGGCATCCTCTTTTCCGAAAAGGATGTTTTCCCGTATGGTGGTATCAAAGAGGAAGGGCGACTGCCGCACGATACCGATATTTCTTCTTAAATATTCCAGAGAGTATTCTTTGACATTGATCCCGTCCAGAAGGATCTCCCCTTTGCATACATCATAGAAACGGGGGATCAGGGCGGCTATGGTGGTCTTGCCCGCTCCGGATTCCCCCACAAGGGCGGCGACTTTCCCGGCAGGGATATGTAAAGAAATATTTTTCAGCACCTCTTCATTTTCATTATAATGAAAAGATACATTTCTGAATTCGATATCCCCTTTTACCGGTTTGTCAGAGGTGATCCCCCCTTCTTTATCCACAACAGAGGAACCTTCCTGCAATACCTCATAAAATCTTTCGTATGCCGTCAGTCCCATGTGGAACTGTTCGGAAAAATCCAGCAGCCGGAATATGGGCATAGTGATATATTTGGAGTACATGAAAAAGGTCATGATCTCCAGCAACGTTGCTTTCCCGTAGTGGCTCAATACCACTCCCACGACCACAAACAGAAGAGAATACCCGTCCATAAAGAAACGCATACCGGAATGGAAGGATGCCATCGTTCCGAAAAGGGTTTCCCGTATCATGCGGAAGGAGGCATTCACACTTTTGAATTTGCCGATCTCCTGTTTTTCCTGTGTGAAGGATTTTACCTCCCTTATCCCCTGGATGGAATTTTCCACCTGACTGTTCAAATCTGCGATCTTTTTACGGCTCTCCCGGAATCCTTTCCGCATTTTCCCCTGGAAACGGGATGCCCACAGGAAAATAAGAGGCATGGGAATAATGGTCACAAGAGTAAGAAAGGGATTGAGGGAAAGCATGACAATAAGCCCGATAACGAACATGATGAGGGCGGCAAGAATATCCTCCGGGCCATGATGGGCAAGTTCCGCGATCATGGAAAGATCGTTGGTGATGCGGCTCATGATATGCCCGGTCTTGGTCTTGTCAAAATAGTTGAAGGAAAGTTTTTGTAAATGGGCAAAAAGGTCATCCCGCATATTTGCCTCCATCCTTACGCCTACAATGTGACCGTATTTGGTACAGATGAAGTTGCATGCGGCAATAAGACACATGAGAATAAAGATCCCGGCAATGAGAAACAGGATCACAGAAAGGGTGTTATTATCCTGAAATGCCTTATAGACACAAAGGGGAATAAGCATCTGCATACCTGCTCCGGCAATGGAAC
Source organism: Victivallales bacterium (assembly GCA_045612485.1). Lineage (GTDB taxonomy): Bacteria > Verrucomicrobiota > Lentisphaeria > Victivallales > UBA1829 > RGIG5327. The sequence continues at coordinate 11,890 of JAZKZE010000016.1, forward strand.
AGAAAAGCGAGAGGAAAAACAACATTCTCTGAGGTGTGTAATAGTGAACGAAACTGCCCAATACTTTGCGTACATAAGCCCATGTCAAAGGTTTTTTATCCTTTTCCACATCCAGATCATGAAATGGTCTCATGCTTTCTCCTCCTGATTCTGATGTATTTTTATTTGTTCAACAAACTTTCCAATGCGTTTTTACTTTCCACTTCCATGATCTGATCCAATACAAGTTCCAGATTTCCTTCCATGATGGAAGGCAGATCAAAGGCGGAAATATTGTATCTGTGATCTGTTACCCGATTCTGGGGGAAATTGTATGTGCGTATCCTTTCGCTTCTGTCCCCGGTACCGATCTGGGAGCGTTTGCTTGCGGCGTGACTGGCGGCTTCCTCCCTTCTGGCGATCTCCAGAAGTTTGGATTTGAGGATACGAAAGGCTATTTCCCTGTTGCGGATCTGGGAACGCTCCTGCTGACTTGCCACAACGATCCCACTGGGTTTGTGTACGATCCTTACAGCGGAATCTGTCCTGTTTACATTCTGTCCCCCCGGACCGGAGGAACGGAAAGTGCTGATTTCCAGATCTTCCTGCTTTATTTCAATATCGTCAGTTTCTTCCGCTTCGGGAAGAACAGATACGGTAATGGTGGAAGTGTGTGTCCTTCCGGAAGTTTCCGTTACCGGGACCCGCTGGACTCTGTGGACGCCGCTCTCAAATTTCATATAGGAAAATACATCCTCCCCGTCCAGGGAAAAGATGACCTCCTTTATTCCGCCAAGTCCCGTTTCTGAAACAGAAAGAGTCTCCTGCTTCCAGGAATGTTTTTCTGCAAATTTTGTATAGAGGTGATACATCTGGGCGGTAAAGAGGGCGGCTTCGTCCCCGCCAGCGGCAGGGCGCATTTCCACAATACAGCTTCTGCCGTCATTGGGATCGGGAGGCAGTAAAAGCAGACTTAACGCCTTTTCCTCTTCCGCCGCCTTTTTTTCCAGTTCCATAAGATCACTTTCCAGAAGGATCTTAAATTCCTCATCCTGTTCCGTCTGGATAAGTTCCCTGTTTCCTGCGGCATCGCCGAGAGCTTTTACCCAGGAGTCAAAATGTGTGAAGATCTCCGTAAGTTTCTGCCGTTCCCGAAAAAGATTTTTTTGCAGGGATAAAGAGGAATACAAGGAAGGATCTTCCAGTTGTTTTTCGATCTCATAAGCACGTTCTTTCATGCTTTCGATCTGGATTTGAATGTCTTCAGGTCTCATTGTCAAACAGGATGCAGGGTTGATAAAAGAAAAAGCCCGTGACAGATGGTTTGCGTTCCATCCGACGGGCTTTCATTAAGAAGAGAAATACTGCTGATTACTTTTTGATAGCAGCTTTGTCGTAACGGCGACGGAATTTCTCAACACGGCCGGCGATGTCAACAAGTTTCTGTTTACCGGTGAAGAAAGGATGGCAGTCTGCGCAGATACCCACTTTGTATTCTTTTCTTGTGGATTTGATCTCCCAGACTTTGCCGCAGGCACAGGTCACTGTAGCGGGACCGTAAGAAGGATGGATGTCTTTTTTCATTTTCAAAACCTCTTTGTTAATATGTTATTTTGTCGTATTTCGCATTTGTGAATAAATAATATAGCATACTTCCGCTATTTTTCAAATCACGAAAAAAGAAATTTCTTTTCCTGACAGATTTTTGAACAGAAAAAATTTCTCTTTTTTATTGATTTGCTTTGTAAAACGCTTCATACAGAGCTTTCCGCATCGCTTCCACAGGAGCTTCTTTCCCGGTCCACAATGAAAATGATTTTGCCCCCTGATGCAAAAGCATACCAAGACCGTTGGCGCATTTGATGTGATTTGCTTCCGCATATTGCAGGAGGGGTGTCTTTTTATAGATGGTATCAAAGAAAAGAATATCTTTGGGCAGAAGTTCCGGCATCACAGGCGGAGGATCATCTTTTTTCAGCCCCAGACTGGTACACTGTACCGCAAGAGAGGATTCCTGAAAAAAATCTTCTGCAGTCTCTTCATCGGAAAGGGGGGCGCAGGCACATTCCACAGCAGGAAATTCTTTGCGCAGAGCATTACACAGTGTCTGGGCGGTACTTAAAGTCCGGTTCAGAAGGAAAATCCTTTTCACCCCGCAGGAGGCAAAATGAAAGGCAAGAGCTTTGACCACGCCGCCACAGCCGATAAAGGTTACAGAATTATTTTTTACCTCAAAGGAAAAGGATTCCTTTAACGCTGCTTCCAGTCCGTACCCGTCTGTGCTTGTTCCGTACAAAGACCCGTTGCGGTTGATGACCGTATTGACACTTCCCTGCAATGAAGCAAGAAATTCCACCTCATCCAGAAAGGGTATGATGGCATTTTTATGGGGAACTGTGATATTGAATCCGGCAAGAGATGTTCTGGCTTTTGCGGCAAATGCCCCCACATTTTCCGGTGCCACCTCAATAGCGGTATATTCCCCGTCCAGACCGCACTGTTCAAAAGCAGCGTTCTGCATGGCAGGGGAAAGGGAGTGGCCTACCGGATAGCCGATAACCGCATAATATTTCTTTTCTTCCCGGTCCATTTTCATTTCCCGCTTTCTTATTTGCCCGGTTTGATCCTGTAAAAATGATTGACCAGCATATCTTCCGGAGTATCTGTACCGTGGGCACCGTTGCTTTCATTGACAAGGTGTCCCCCGTGATCGGGAACAAAGACCACGGCGCGGTTGTATTTTTCCCAGCATTTATCCGCCTGCTGAGTAAATGCTGTATAACGGTCGGCGGCTTTATTGGCTTCTTCCTCCGCTTCTTTGGAGAAAGGTCCGGTAGCGTGCATGGTATGGTCATAATCGTTCATATAACAGACGATGAGATCATAGTCGGAGCGTTCCATAAGATCCATGGCGCACCGGAAAGATCCTTCATCTGTCCGGAAGGAGTAGTAATCCACATTCCGCTGACGGAAGATAACATCAATACTGCAATTATTATAGGCACAGATGGCAACATTTTTTCCGGCTCTGGCGAAAGCATCGAAAAGGGTATCCACTTTCAGGACCACTTTTTCATACTTTTCGATACCGTGGACACAGGGGGCTGCTCCGGAAAAGATCGTCCCGTAACAGACCGGGGTCACGCTGGGCATGACAGAGGTGGAAAGAAAACGGAAAGAGGAGACTTTTTCGATGCGCTCAAAAATACCGGGGAAATTTTTTCTCTGATGTTCCCCCATGGCATCTGCACAGAAAAGAAGGACTTTTTCTGTTTTCCCGATACCGTTCATAAGTTTATCCCCCTGATCCACCACAGCGGCAATGGGGGTTCCCCCGCACTGTTCCGGAGCCTTTACGCCGCAAAGTTCACAAACTGTTGCGGTAAGATCGGCAATGGAATAGGGGGTATCATATTTTTTTCTGAATGTATCAAAAACTTCTTTACTGCGGGCAATATCTGACATTTTCAGCTCCTTTTTATATTGTTTTCCATAATATACCATTTTCTTTGTAAATTACAAGTCATCTCTTTTCTGTTGCAGTGAATGGATTTTATCTTTGGGTTTTATTTTTGCGTAAGAACAGTTTTTTTGAGTTTTTTATATTGAATGACTTGAAAAAAAAGAAAATATGCTTATAATATTATATGAATGATAAAACGTTTTATCATAAAATGCAGATAACAGTAACCGCAGGAAAAAGAGTAAAAAATGCGTGTGACGATCAAAGATATTGCAATGGCGGCAGGAGTGACCCCTTCAGTTGTTTCCAATGTACTTACCGGAAGAACTGCGGCAAGGTGTGCGCCTGCCAAGAAACAGGAGATCATGGAACTTGTCCGGAAAATGGG
>JAZKZE010000017.1:0-15597 GCA_045612485.1 Victivallales bacterium
TACGCTCACAATTCCTTGTGAGCGTCCGCAAGAAAATGCCCTGCGGTTCATTCGCACATCCACTGCGCGCTGGTTGGCAACCGCCTCGCCTGGCAACCGAACATTTCTCTTTTTTCCATGATTTTATGGGACAGCTGTGGACACGAACCGGAAAATAAAAAAGAGAAGTTCTTCCAAATGGAAAAACAGAAGAAAAGTATGCAGATATTCCCGCTGTCAAATAAAAAAGCCTGCTCCCGGAAAAATCAGGAAGCAGGCAGAATCTTGCAAAAAAGTTCTTACAGCTTATTTTGCCAGTTTGGCAATACGGGCTTTGAGTTCTTTTCCGGCACGGAATTTGACAACTGCTCTTTCAGGAATGGCAATAGGCACTTCAGGCTTATTGGGGTTGCGGCCCACGCGACCTTTGCGCACTTTGATTTCAAATACACCAAAATTACGCAGTTCGATATCACGGCCTGCAACAAGCTCTTCTGCAATATAATCCAATGTTTTCTGTACAACTTCGGCGACATCTGCCTGGATCAGATTTGTTTCTGCAGCGATTTTGACAACCAAATCTCTTTTTGTCATTTTGAACTCCATGTTTTCAGTTTTTCCGGTCCATACCCCCGGAAACTTCCCCGGACAAGCATTTCTGAACCGTTTTTTTGACTGTATTCCATATAATATAATCCTTTTTACAGGAAAAGCAAATTTTTTCACAGTATTTTCACAATTTTTCTACTTTTTTTCTCATTTTTTTGCAATTTTCCATAATACATATTCCACTGCCGGAAATACTGTTTTTCTGTGCCATATTTTTAACTCATGATCTTTTTTCTCTTGAAAAAATTTTCACCGCAGGATATATTTTCTTCTGTTTGAAACACACCAGTAAAAAGGAGAAATATTATGTCATTTGTTCCCGTTACCCACATTGTCTATGCCCCCCTCAACAATAGTAAACTCACACCGCATATCCTGCGGGACCTTGCCGCTTCCGGTATGAAGAATATCGTTCTTTCCAGTACCGTCGTATCCGATTGCATGAAGGAGCCTTATCTGCCGGAATGTATCCGGAAATGGGCGGAAGATGCCGATCTTTCCTTTGTGGACGGCCATGCCATGTTCCCGGATTGCGTATGCCCTTCTTACCCTGTTGAGGAAAAACGGGATCTTATGATCAATTACATCAAAATGGAACTTTCCATTGCCAATGCCTTCGGTGTAAAAACCTTTACCGTACATACCGGAAATAATTATGACCGTACTCTTTCCGTGGATGTTTATAAAGAAGCCATGTACCGTTCCATGGAAAAACTGCTGCCGGAAGCGGAAAAAAATGATGTGATCATTGCTTTGGAAAACATCTGGACAAGCCCCAATACCCCGGAAGTGCTGCTGGATGTGATGGAAAAATTTGATTCCCCCTATCTGGGACTCTGTTATGATTCCGGTCATGCCAACATTATGAAATATGCAAAAAGGGAAAATTCCCCGGCAAAAATCTGGTGGAATACTCCGGAGGAGATCCCCCAGGATGACCGGATCCTGGAAAAGATGCTCCCTTATGTGGTAAACTGTCATTTGCATGACAACTGCGGGGAAAGAGATGATCACTTTCTTCCCGGGAAAGGCAATATCAACTGGGATCATATCATGGGACTTCTGAAAAAGGCACCCCGTCTCAAATGTATCCAGAATGAGTCCGGTTACAACAGCGATACGTTGGCAACAAAGGAGGTTGTGAAACTTTTTGAAGACCTTTGCGAAAAAGGATAATGAGGTAATTGCGAAAGTCATTCAAAAAAAATTAAAGATGCAGCAGCAAAGAGTTGTGAAAGGTAATTTGAGGCTGCTGCCCGCAGTGGTAACAGCCGGAAATGCTCCTTTTGCAAATCTAAGCAGATGCTCTTAAAGATTTTTGAGGAGTTTTGAAACTACCTCTGATGTTAAAAAATAACATACTTTGTGAAAAAAAACAGGTATGGAGAAGTTTTTTTCCTTGTTTTATTTTTCTTACAGGTTATCTTATTAGCAAATAATAGAGTCTTTTAACACAAGAGTAAGACTGTAACAACCCCAAAAGAAAGGAAAAAATTATGGGAAAGTACAATCCGGCTCCCTATCAGCTTGACCTTACACAGGTTCCCCGTTTTGTCACAAGCGAGGTCCCCGGCCCCCGCAGTAAAGAACTCCATGCCCGTGCGGAAAAATATTACCGCGGTCTTTCCGGTCAGGTAAGATTGTTCCCCGTCGCCTTTGAAAAAGGTGAAGGCTGCATGATGGAAGACGCCGATGGCAATCAGTACATCGACTTTTCCAGCGGTATCTATGTGACCACACTGGGCCATTGCCACCCCAAAATCACCGAAGGTGTTGCCAAGTATGCCAACAAGATCATGAACTGCCATGACTTCACCACAGAGATCAAGGTGAAACTTCTGGAAAAAATGGCTGCAACTCTCCCCGGCGACCTGAAATGCTTCCAGCTTTACGACTGCGGTACTGCCGCTGTGGAAGCCGGTCTGCGTACCTGCCGTGCAGCAACAGGCAAACATGAGTTTCTCTCCTGCTTCATGGACTTCCACGGCAAGAGCGGTCACTCCATCGGCTGCGCCCGTATGACCAAATTCAGCGGTCCCACCCGTCCCGCCGGTTTCTACATGGTTCCCCGTCCTGACACCTACCGCCCCTGGTGGACAAGAGAAGACGGCTCTCTGGATACCGAAAAATATCTGGAATACTATGACACCTTCATCAGAGAATCCACCACCAATCAGATCGCCGCATTCGTTCTGGAACCCATCCAGGGCTGGGGCGGATCCATCATGCCGCCGGATGATTTCTTCCCCAAATTGAGAAAATTCTGCGATGAACGCAATATCCTGCTTTTCGCCGACGAAGTTCTCACCAGTATGGGAAGAACCGGTAAGATCCTCTGCTGTGAACACTGGGATGTGCTTCCCGATGTAGTCACACTGGGTAAAGGTTTCGGTAACGGTTTCCCTGTGACCTGTATGGCTGTGCGTAAACCCTACGCCGACGCGGTGGACAAAATCAGTGCCTCCACCTCCTACGGGGGAAATCCCATGGCATGTGCCGCTGCTCTCGCCTGCTTTGAAGTCATTGAAGAAGAAGGTCTGCTGGAACACGCACAGGAACTGGAACAGCTCTTCAAGAACCGTATGAAAGACTGGACCACCAAATACCAGATCGTCGGTGACACCCGCTGCAAAGGCTGTCTGCTTGGTATCGAACTTGTGAAAGACAAGAAAGCCAAAACACCCTTTGATGAAGCCGGTAAAATGGTCTATCAGAAGGCATTCCGCAAAGGTCTCGCCTGGGTTCCCGCAGGTCACATTCTCCGCATGAGTCCTCCCATTGTGATGCCCAACGAAGTGGCTCTCAAAGGTATGGACATCATTGAAGAAGCCATTGCAGAAACCGAAAAAGAACTGCTGGGCTGATTCTTTTCATGCTTTTACACAGGTACGGAGGGGGCATCCCCCTTCCGTACTTTTCCGGAAACATTCAAGTTCAAGCAAAGGACAGAAAAAATGGTTGAAGTAAAATGGTACGGGATCAACGCTCTTGAATTCAGATATTCCGGGGGCTCCTTCATGATCGATCCTTATGTGAGCCGGGACAGGGAAAAACTTTCTGTTCCGGAAGAACAGGAAAAATATCTGGCAGACTGCAAGCCGGATTTTGTTCTCATGACTCATTCCCACTGGGATCACCTGCCGGATATGCTGTACCTTTTTGAAAAGACGGATACGGTGCTTTATGCCTCAAAAACCGCTTGCAATATTATGCGTGCCCTGGGCGTAAAGGAAAAAAATCTGCATGAACTTGTTTACGGGGAAAAACTGACTTTCCCCGGTCTTACAGTTACCGCACTGGAATCCCGGCACATGGGGATCATGCCGGAAGATAGTTTTTATGAAGAGATCCCTTCTGATAAAGATTTCACAAAAAGAGAAAGCTGGAAATGCGGGGAAGTTTTTTCATTCAAGCTGGAAATGGATGATCTTGTGATCCTGAACGGCGGATCGGCAAATCTGCATATACCATCCATGAAAGGCATTTCCTGCGACTACCTTATTTACGGGATCAGCCGCTGGAAAGAGGGCTTTCCGCAGCTTCTTACAGAAAATCTTTTCTTCAAACGCCTCATAGGCGTCCATCACGATGAATTCACCCGTCCCCTTTCAGAGTTTTCTTTACGGGACGATATGATACGGCTGAAAGAAGCCATCCCGGGACTTCCGGCAATGGAACTTACCCCTTTGCAATGGACTATGCTGCCTAAAATCCAAGGAGAAAAAAATGCATAACGTAAAAGATTTCGGAGCAAAAGGCGACGGTATCACCAAAGATACAGAAGCCATCCAGAAAGCCATTGATGCCGGGGGCATCGTCCATTTTCCTCCGGGAATATATCTTACCGGAACCCTTTTTCTCAAATCCAACGGGGGACTTGATCTGGAAGAGGGGGCAGTTATTTTAGGCAGTCCGGATAAAGAGGATTACAACAAGGATGATGTCATCCCCCAGAACAGAGCCTTTGTAAAAGAACACGTTTCCGGAGCCCACCTGATCATTGCCGCGGAACAGCATAATATCGTTCTGCGGGGCGGACGCATCGACGGCAACCGTCAGGCTTTCATGAATGAACCTCATCCCGAATATCCCACTGTCTTTGCTTTTCCCCAATGGCGGCCGGGGCAGATGGTCTTTTTCTGCGAATGTGAAAATGTGACCATTACGGATATGGAAATGGTCAATCCCCCCTACTGGACGCTTTTCCTTCACGGATGTGAATTTGTCACCATCCGGGGCCTGCGCAATACCAATGACTTCCGCACCCACAACGGTGACGGAATGGATATCGACTGCTGCCGTTTTGTCACCATAAGCGATTGCATCATCCACTCTGCGGATGACTGCCTTACTTTGCGGGGCAATGAAGAACCTTTGAAAAAGAAACGGTACTGCGAATATGTGACGATCACCAACTGTATTCTCTCCACCAGGTGCTGTGCCTTCCGTATCGGAGTGGGCAACGGGCTTGTCCGCAGATGCAATATCAGCAATATCGTGATCCATGACACCCGTACAGCCTTCTGTTTTGTTTCCCAGTACTCCCCGACAAGTCCCGGAGTGGGGATAGAGGATATCATGATCGAAAATGTGCGTATGGATTGCATCCGGCCCTTCAATATCGCCACAACAGTACGGGGAATACAGAAAGAGGAGGCAAAAGCCATCCGCAATGTGGTATTCAATCATGTCCGTGGCACGGCAGCGAAGGGAAGTCTTGTTATCGGAAGAAGTAAAGGTTATGTGGAAAATATTACTTTTTCCGATGTTATCCTTGACTTTGGAAGAGGGGAAAATATCGGGGAAAGACCGGAAAACAGTTACGGGGAATTTATTAAAACCAATCCCCCCTGTGCCTTCTGGGTGGAAAATGCGGAAAATGTCATCTTCAGGGATGTGAAAGTAAACTTCCCGGAAGAGGCAAATGAATGGAAATATGCCATTTATGCTGCAAATGCGGAAGGACTTGCACTGAGGGACACCACTTCTGCCCGCTGTTGCAGTATTGAGGGAAAAGAGATTTGAAACTGGGAGATTTTTTATGGATATTTTTCTGAAAGATCTGGGGCTTGTCCCCGATAGTGAAAAAGTACAGACAGCCGTCATTCAGAAGGCAATAGATGACTGTGCCTCTTCCGGCGGCGGAACGGTATATATGCCTGACGGAGTGTTTATTTCCGGGACACTTTATATGCGTTCCAACGTATTTCTGCATCTGGAAAGCAATACCACTCTGAAAGCCTCTCCTGACTATGCCGACTACAATGCGGCGGATGCCTGGGTGCAGAACTGGGCAAGTGAACCGGAACATACCACAGGAGGACACTTTATCGTCTTTCTGGAAGTGGAACACGCCGGCTTGACCGGACACGGTACCATTGACGGAAACGGTATGAGTTTCCCCTACCGTAGAAATGTACCGGACTGGATGGCTGTCCATAACGACAAAAGCATCAAACGGCCCGCCCAGATGGTCTATCTTTGCGAATCAAAGGATATCCGGATCAGAGATGTGCGACTTTTCAATTCCTCATACTGGAGCTGCTTTGTATGGGGATGTGAAAATGTTATCATAAGCGGACTTTACATCAGAAACAATCCGGAGATCCCCAACAGTGACGGTATCGATATCGATTCCTCCCGCCATGTCATTGTAAGCGATTGCCTTATCGACACAGAAGATGACTGCATTACTTTCCGCTGTGCCGGAAGACGGCTGAAAAACCGGAATGCCATTCTGGAGGATGTGACTGTCACAAACTGTCAGCTGCGTACTCCCGGATGCAATGCCTTCCGTATCGGGGTGGGCAACGGCATTATCCGCAACTGCCTTGTATCCAATGTGCTTATCCGGGGTTCCTCCAAAGGTGTCTGTCTGGAAGCCCGTTACACGTTCAACTCCGATGAAGAACCGGGTACAGCCATTGAAAACATCTCTTTCAACAATATTTTCATGGAATCCCGCTGCGGGATCTATATGGGGTCTTACTGCATGGGTGCAACCGATTGCATTGCTCCCCCTGTCCGCAATATCCGTTTCAGCAATATCACTGCCAAAAGCTGTGTGAATTTTGTGATCCAGAGCAATCTGGGTGCTGTTGTAGAAGATATTGTCCTGCAGAATTTCAATGTGGAACTTTCCGGCACCCCCCGGGTGCGTTTCAGCAGGGGATACCACGAATGGGAACACGCAACCGGAAGAGGGGCATTCCTTATTGCCGGAGCAAAAAATGTCACCATGCGGGATATTACCGTAAGGATCCCGGATGAATCCTATGCAACAGAAGCCGTTGTAATTTCCGATGAAGACGGAGAGATCTTCATGGATAATGTGAAGGGGTACAAAGGAAACAGGGTACTGCCTTTAAGTACGGCTTTCAATGCCCTGGAAATCGAAGAGGGGAAACAACGTCCCAACTATTGAGAAAGAAAAATACGAACAAATAAAAGAATAAACTGTCTGAATATTTCTAAAGAAAGGAAAAAAATGACAAAAGAATATAAAGTAGGAATGATCGGTTTCGGATTCATCGGCAAAGTTCACGCTTACGGTCACCTGAATATACCCATGCACTATGACCAGCAGGATTTCAGAAGCCGTATCACCCATATCTGTACCGGTCATATCGAAACAGCACAGAAGGGTTGTGCCATGGTGGGTGCGGAACATGCGGTAACCGATTTCCGTGAGATCACAGAAAACCCCGATATCGATATTGTGGACATCTGCTCCCCCAATGATAAACATTATGAAGCCATCATGTCCGCTATCGCCCACGGCAAACATATTTACTGCGACAAACCCCTCACCCAGGAACTTTCCGACGCTCTCGCCATCCGGGAAGCACTGAAAGATTATAAAGGCATAAGCCAGATGACCTTGCAGAACCGTTTCTTCCCTGCCACCTTGCGGGCAAAACAGCTTATCGAAGAAGGGGCAATAGGCGATATCCTGGAATTCCGCGGTCAGTACCTGCACAGCGGCAGTGCCGATCCCAAAGCTCCTTTCAAATGGAAACTTGCAGCAGGGGTGGTCAACGATCTGGGAAGCCATATCCTTGACCTTATGAACCTTCTTATCGGTCCCTTTGATTCTCTTTCCGCTGTGACCCATATTGCGTTCCCGGAAAGACCTTCTGCCACAGAACCGGGGAAAATGGTGAAAGTTACTGCCGAAGACAATATGCTTGTTACGGTAAGACTTCCCAACGGTGCCTACGGCAACATCTCCGCCTCCAAGATCACCACCGGAGCGGAAGATGAATTCGGTTTCTCCATCCACGGTACCAAAGGAGCCTTGCGCTGGGATCCCATGAATCTGGATAAACTTTTCTACTACGACTGTTCCGCAAAATCCGCCCCCATCGGCGGTGTGAGAGGCTGGACAGCCATCGACTGCGGTCAGAGATATGACAAGCCTGCCGGATTCCCCACACCCAAAGCCCCCATCGGCTGGATGCGCGGTCACATGCACTGTCTTTACACCTTCCTGAAGAGTGTCCATACCGGCCAGCAGCTTGGGCCCTCTCTGGAAGACGGCGTAAAGATGCAGGAGATCCTTGCCAAAGTACAGGAATCTGCTGCCAACGGCGGTAAATGGGTGAAGATCTGAAAAAACACAAACACATTGAAACGGGAATAAAGAATGGCTGAAGAAAAGAGAAAAAAAGAGATCAACTGGAAACAGAATCTCCTTTTTACATGGATCGCCCAGCTTCTCTGTCTGGCGGGATTCGGTTCTGCGTTGCCCTTTATTCCCGTGTTCATGCGGGTAAAACTGGGAATAGAAGATCCTGCATTGCGCGGGGTATATGTTTCCATATTCTATTTTGCCAGTATGACAAGTTTCTGTATTTGCACGCCTCTGTGGGGGATGCTTTCAGACAGATACGGCAGAAAGCTCATGCTTTTAAGAGCCAATTTCGGCGGTGCACTACTTATGCCGCTTATGGGATTATCCCCCAATATTGCCATCCTCATTATCCTGCGTTTCCTTACAAGCTGTTTTTCCGGGACGGTGACGGCGGCACAGACCCTGATCGTTTCCACCACTCCAAAGGAAAAACACGGCTTTGCCCTGGGACTTTTAAGTTCAGCTGTTTGGAGCGGAAATGTACTTGGCTATCTTACAGGAGGAATGATCGTACACTGTTTCGGCTATACAGCCGCATTTCTCTTCTGCGGATTTATGTTCCTTGCAGGGGGATTATTGATCCTTTTCTTTGTGCATGAAGATTTTGTTCCGCCTGTAAAAAATATCCCCCCCCTTACGGAACAGAGGGAAAAAAAGCGTTTCAAACTGCCGCAGTTGGGTTTTTCAGCAGCGGCATGGATGACCCTTTCATTGTTCCTTATGATGGCATTTTCCAGAAGGTTTGATGAAGCGTATCTTGCATTGCAGGTGGAAGCTATTGCCGGAAAGGTCAATACGGAACTTTATACAAGTTATGTAAGTGCCGCAGCGGCGGCAGGCGGAGTGATCGCGGGAAGTCTTATCGGCTATCTTGCCGACAGATTCTCCCCGCTGAAAGTAGCCCTGCCCTGTCTTCTGCTCTCCATACTTTTTGTACTCGGACAGGGATTTGCCCCCAGTCTTGTTGTACTGGGAATATCCCGTTTTTTTGCTTTTATCACTGTCGGGGGACTGGAACCGGTATTTCTCAATATGCTTTCCAGAGTTTCCCCTGAAGAGAAAAGGGGACAGATCTTCGGGATGGCTTCCTCCTTCCGCAGTATAGGGATGATGATTGCCTCCCCTCTTGGCGGAGCGATCATGTATTATCTGGGGATCCGCTGTATCTATGTAACAGCGGCGGCAGGTTTTGTTTTGACCATCCCCGTATTTCTTTTAACATCAAAAATGTGCCGTAAAGCACAAAATGAAATAAAACAGAAAACATCAGTAATATAAAAACAAACATCTATTCCCTTGAAAAAGGGAGAAAGGAAGAAAAAATGAACAACAAACTTCTCATCGGCTGGAGTGAAGCGGACATCACCCCTGTAACAGACAAAAAGATCGGTCTTTACGGTCAGTACTATGTAAGACTTGCAGAAAAGATCCACTCTTCTCTGAAAGTAACTGCCGCAGCTTTCTCCTCCGGAAATGACCATTTTCTCACCGCCGGACTGGATAATGCGGGGCTTCCCCTTGCATTCTACAAAAATGTCTGCAACAGAGTTGCCGAACTGGAAAAAGAGATCGACACAACCAAAATTTTCCTTCATGCCATCCACACCCACAGCGCACCCTGCCTCAACCCTGAAGCAGGTCCCATCGGCAGCGATGAGATTCTGCATTGCAAAGAAAGTCTGCGGGAAGAGGACAGAGTAGATTATAATGACATCATCACTCCCGCAGAATACAGTGCTTTCGCCTGCGAAAAGGTGGCACAGGCTCTTGTGGAAGCATGGCACAACAGAAAAGAAGGCGGTATCGGACGGGCTTTCGGCAATGCCAGAATAGGTCACTGCCGCAGAGCTGTCTTCTCCGACAATACTGCTGAAATGTACGGTGATACCACAAGACGGGATTATGTGGGAATGGAAGCCGGGGAAGATTCCGGTGTGGATATGCTCTTCACCTTCGATAAGGAAGGGAAAAAGACCGGACTTATCCTCAATGTAGCCTGTCCCTCCCAGGTGATGGAATCCACCTACTCTCTTTCCTCCGACTTTGCCGGGGCAACAAGAGAAAAATTGCAGAAGGAATTTGGAAGTGACTTCCGTATGATCTATGAGATCAGTCCTGCCGGATGCCAGAGTCCCCGTGACCTTGTGCGTCACTATGTAACCGAACCTGACTTCTGGCACGCTGACGGTGTGGAAGAGCTTTCCAACCGTCTGGTCTATTCTGTGACAACTGCCAAAGTGGAAAAAATCGATTATGAACCTGTTTTCAAGAGCGAACAAAAGATCGTTTCCCTTCCCCGCAGACGTGCCTCCTATCAGGATTATATCAAGGCAAAAGCGGAATTGGAACGCCTGACTTCCATCATGCCTGAAAAAGAAGCCTTTATCGCTTTCTGCGATGAAACACACGCCAATGAAAGACTGGACGGTCACGGCCCCTACGATGACAAGAAACATCATTTCTCCCTCATCAAGATCGAAAAAGCTGTACTTGCACGTTATGAAAATCAGGATGAAACTCCTTTCCTCACCTTCCCCATGAATGTGATCCGTATGGGAGATATCGCCATTGCCACCAACCCCTTTGAACTTTATCTCTACTTCGGTCAGATCATCAAGGCACGCAGTAAAGCCACCCAGACCTTCCTTGTGCAGCTGTGCAACGGTGCCTCCATCCATGCCGGTTATCTGCCCAGCCCCGACGGGGAAAAATTCGGCGGTTACGGCGGATTGATCGTAAATGGTCAGGTGGGTTCCGACGGCGGTTACAAACTTTGTGACGATACTGTGGAAGCCATCAACAAGATGTTTGAGGACTGATCCAATGCGTGATATACTTATCGGTTGGAGTGAAGCAGACATTACGCCGCCGATGGATAAAAAGGTAGCATTGTACGGGCAGTATTATGCCCGTAATGCTGCCGGCATCCATTCCCGGCTGAAAACTGTTGCCGCCGCCTTTGATTCCGGAGAGGAGCAATTTATTACCGCCTCTCTGGATCTGGTGAACTTCCAGCAGGATTTCCACCGGAAGATCCGGGAGAAAGTTGCATCAATCGAACCGGAGATCCAGCCGGAAAAGGTATTTTTGAATGCCATTCACACCCACAACGGCCCTTCCGCCACACCTGTGGGACTTTCCGATATCTGGCGGGAACGGGATACAGACACCCTTTCTCCTGCGGATTATGTGGAATTTGTGATCCCGGTGATTGCGGAGAATATCGTAAAAGCATGGCGCAGCCGTAAAAAAGGCGGTATCATGCGTGCCTTCGGCAACGCCAGAATAGGTCATTGCCGCAGAGCGGTTTACAGTAACGGCAAAGCAGAAATGTATGGAGACACCACAAGACGGGATTTTGTAGGTATGGAAGCCGGGGAAGATTCCGGAGTGGATATACTTTTCACCCTTGATGAAGAGGGGAAAAAGACGGGGATGTTCCTGAATGTGGCGTGTCCCTCCCAGGTGATGGAGGCTACTTATGTTATCTCTTCCGACTTTGCCGGAAGAACAAGGGAACTCATGAAAGAGGAATACGGAAACGATTTCTGTATGATCTATCAGATCTCACCTGCCGGATGCCAGAGTCCCCGTGACCTTGTGCGTCATTATGCAACTGAACCCGACTTCTGGCACGCGGACGGCGTGGAAAAGGTTGCCGGCCGCCTGATGCAGGCAGTGAAAAGTGCCGATTGTTATGAAGCGGATTATTCTCCCGTTCTCAAACACACTTCTCTGCATGTGAAACTTCCCCGCAGACGTGCCTCCTATGAGGATTATATCAAAGCAAAAGCGGAATTGGCACGTCTTACTGCCATTATGTCTGAAAAGGAAGCCTTTGCGGCATTCTGTGCGGAAACCCATGCCAATGAAAAGATCGACGGCCCCGGTCCTTATGACAGCAAACTGCATCATTTTGTCCTTATCAAAAATGAACAGGCTGTGATCAACCGTTATGAAGAACAGGATAAAGATCCTTTTCTGGGCTTCGATATGAATGTAGTGCGTCTGGGTGATATTGCCATGGCAAGCAATCCCTTTGAACTCTACCTCTATTATGGTCAGATGATCAAGGCACGCAGTAAAGCTGTCCAGACTTTCCTTGTGCAGCTGGCGGCAGGCGGCGATCATCCTTCCGGTTATCTGCCCAGTCCCGACGGGGAAAAGTTCGGCGGTTACGGCGGGCTCATCATCAATGGTCAGGTAGGTTCCGATGGCGGTTACCTCCTTGTGGATATCACCGTGGAAGAGATCAATAAACTATTTGATGAAAAAGGATCCTTATGAGTTACTATCTGGGAATCGACATAGGTACGACCGGAGTAAAAGCTGTTCTTTTCGATGAGAACGGTATTCCTGCGGGGACCGGACTTTCGGAATATACTCTTGAAACTCCCTCTCCCGACATTGTGGAACTGGATCCGGCAATTTACTGGGAATCCACCAAAGAAGCTCTCGCCATGGCAGTGGCAAAAGCAAAGTGTGATCCGGCAGAAATCGTTTCTGCCGGGATCACAGGTCAGGCGGAAACGCTTGTCTATCTGGATAAGGAAGGCAATCCCGCAAGAAAAGCGGTGGTATGGCTGGATAACCGTGCCGGAGAGGAAGCGGAAATATTGAAGGAAAAGTTTACATCTGAAGAACTTTTCCGTATGTCCGGTCAGACAGATATGCTTCCCTGCTGGCCCGCCGCAAAGATCCTGCACCTCAAACGCCATGAGGAAAAAGTTTTTGCTTCCACAGCAAAATATCTTATGGTGGAGGATTATATTTTGTGGCGTCTTACAGGGGAATTTGCCACCTGCCGGGGGATGCTGCCCTCTACGGAATATTATGACATCCGTACAGCTTCCTGGTATGCTCCCATGCTGGAGTTTCTGGGGATCACGGAAGAAAATCTCCCCCGCCTTACGGATGCAGGGGAATGTGCCGGGATCGTGAAAGAAAATGATTCTCTGCTTCCTGCCGGATGTGTTGTTACCTTGTGTCCCATCGACCATGTATGCGGCAATCTGGGCAGCGGATGCTGTGAAAACGGTATGATTTCGGAAACAACCGGCTGTACGCTTGCTTTATGCGCTCCTTTTGACCATATCGTTTATGATGAAGCAAAACAGGTAAGCACTTATCTGGGCGGTAAGAAGGGGTCTTTTGTACTGCTGCCCTGGGCGCCCACCGCAGGAATGCTTCTCAAATATTTCCGGGATAATTTTGCTTCCGATCTGGACTATAAGGAATTTGACGCTCAGGCGGCAAAAATAAATGCCGGAAGTGACGGACTGATCATCCTCCCCCACATGGCGGGAGCGGTCTCCCCGGACTGCAATCCGGACGCAAGAGGGGTGCTGTACGGTCTTACTTTGGCCCATACAAAAGGACATATAGCAAGAGCGTGCATGGAAAGTATCGCCTATCTTCTGAGAGATAATCTGGAGGCAATGAAAAAGGCGGGGCTTACGGTAAAGGAATTACGCAGTTTGGGCGGCGCATCCAAAAGCAAACTCTGGTTGCAGATCAAAGCGGATGTACTCAATGTACCTGTTACTGTTACCGAATGTGCCGAAGCCACCAGTCTGGGAGCCGCTATTTTCGGAGCAGTTGCCGCAAACGTCTTCTCCTCTCCTGCCGAAGGGGTGGAAAAGATGGTGAAGAAGGGGGAAACCATTTATCCCTCAAAAGATGTGGAAATGTATGAAAAATGTTTTGCAAAATACAAAACAGTCAATTCTCTTCTCATGCCCACATTCGGAAAATGAAAACAAAATGCAAATATAAAAACAACGGAGAAAAAAATGAGAAAAATCAAAGCCGGTTTCGTAGGTTTCGGAGAGGTGAATACTCCTCCTGAATTTATTGTGGAACGCTGCCGTGTGGCGGCAGATGAACTTATCAAACGGGGTGTGGAACTTTTTGAAACTGCTCCCGTAAGTGATGATCCTGAAGGAAAAAATGTTGAAAGAGCCGTAAAGGAACTTTCCGCCGCAGGGGATTTTGATGCATTGGTCGTCTGTGTCGCCGGGTGGATCCCCACATGGGCTGTCATCAAAACCATCGAACCCTTCAAACACAAACCCATGCTTCTGTGGGGCTTGAGCGGCTGGCGCGCAGACGGTCACTTTGTGACAACTGCCGATCAGGCAGGAACTACAGCATTGCGCAAACCTATGGAAGATATGGGATTCAACTTCAAATATCTGGTGAATTTCAAAGATTCCGCCCCCAGATATGATGAAGCAGTCACCTTCCTTGCCGCCTGCCGCGCCGCCTCCATGATGAATGAGGCGAAAATCGGGATGGCAGGATATAGAGACATGCGCCTTTACGGTACACTTTATGATGGTTCCGCCCTGAAAAGTGCCATCGGAGCAGAGATCGAACACTTTGATCTTCTCGAGATCAAAGAACTTATGGAAAATCTTTCTGCCAACGATATTGCCGCTGGAGCAGATCATATCAATAAGGAATGGGATTTTGTGAAGGCTCCGCAGGAAGGAACTGTGGAAAATTCTGTGAAGGTGGCTCTTGCCTTTATGGAAAAGATCAAAGAACGCTCCTATGATGCCTTCTCCTTCTGCGATGTGGACGGCGTAAAGAAACTTCTGAAATTCGCCCCCGCAGGAGCCATGACTCTTCTGCATGATAAAATGGATATCCCCACCGTTCCGGAAAACGATTCTTACGGAGCTGTCACCCAGCTCATCGTAAAATATCTTACCGGAAAGAGTCCTGCTTATCTGGAATTCTATGAATTCACAGAAAAATCCGCCCTTATGGGAGTACCGGATTATGTACCATCCTCCATTGTGGACGGCAAGGTAACGGTCATGCCCAATGCTTTCGGTTCTTTCGGGGAAGGCTTGCTGAATGTTTCCAAACTGAAGACCGGTATGGTTACCATTGCCCGTCTGACCAGTGTGGATGGCATTTTCACCATTCATACTGCGCTTGGTACTGCAAAGACTCCTGAAAAATGGGAAGAAGCCGGATGGACACCGCCAGCTCCCCAGCTGCCCAGTCTGGAAGTTGTCTTTGACTTCCCTTCTGAAAACTTCATTCAGGATGTAATGGGTCAGCACTACATTATTTCTTACGGCGACAACAGAGATCTCATCAGAGAATTCTGTGCTGTAAAAGGGATTTGCTATCTGGAAGCAGAAGCCTGAAAATAATTTTATCCGGAAGCGGGAAAAAGCCGTTTTTTCCCCATCCGGTCTTTTTTTCTCCAAAAACAATGCAAAAACACAGCTGTCCCATAAAATCATGGAAAAAAGAGAAATGTTCGGTTGCCAGGCGAGGCGGTTGCCGCCGAGCGCGCAGTGGATGTGCGAATGAACCGCAGGGCAATCGCCTTGCGGACGCTCACAAGGAATTGTGAG